>JBLIME010000216.1:0-3014 GCA_047638515.1 Pseudohongiellaceae bacterium | reverse complement strand
GCCCCTATTTTTTCGGCAATACCCATGGCAACGGGCGCAGTCACTGACTTAGGCGCTAAAGAGAGTTGTGTTTGGATATCGGCACCTAGCCATTTAGCAATAAAGACCGAGCTTACCGCCCCTAACACTACGCCCGTGCTAATAGCGACCATGGCTGAGAACCAAATCTTTTTAAGCTTAGACACTTGCTGATAAAGTGGAATAGCCAAGGCAACCGTAGCCGGTCCTAGCAAAAAATGAATATATTGAGCACCCGAGAAATAGAGCTGATAATCTGTTTTGGTCAGCGCTAAAAAAAATATCAATAAGATTATCGACATGGCAACAGGATTGAGAAGCGGATTCGCATTAGACCACTCGTAAAGTTGAGACGCTACGCAGTAAACAATCAGCGTTACCGATAGCCATAACAGTGGGCTAGTCGCAAGGTAGACCCATACACCTTCATCTGCACTGTTCATATTTTAGTTTCGCTTTGACCATCAGCATCTATTTTCAACAGTCGATTGAGCAATATCATCACCCCAGCCGTTACCGCCATAGTGATTATCGAGCCTAAAACAATGGCGGCGATAATGGGCAACCATTGATCTTCAAGTCGATCAATATGCACAATAAGACCGACACCAGCGGGAATAAACAACAGAGATAAATGGCTTAAAATAGCAGCTGCACTATTGCTCAGCGCATCGTTTTGCGGTTGTTTGTCAGCGTTGTTGTTTTTGATTTTATAAAAAACTAGCAGTGATAAAAATAGTAACGACATACCAATAACGGGACCGGGAACGCTCAAAGCAAAAAAAAGCGATAGTCCCTCACCTATTAATTGATAGATAAGCAGCAGTGTTAAGCCATAGAGAAAATTCATAATGAGTCCAAAAAAACGTCACTCTAAGACTTATTAGAGCATTGTGAATAAAGATCAAGGTTAATCACCCAAGGACGTTTAATCGACAAGAGGAATTGAACAATAAATGATCTACGCCAAGTTACAATAGTCGGTAGTTTAATCACTCAAGACCTAATTTATTAGCAACCTATATTATCTACATCTTATCAAGCTAATCTGCCTGTGGCCAAATCCACAGGGAGATTAGCTAAAGTGATGTCTATTCAGCATTAACAGCTACATATCGTCTATAAGTGATTCAATGTAGGCGATTCGACTAGACACCTCTTGGTGCAACCGCTGCAACTCATCTTTTACGATTGTGGCATGCTCTAACTTAGTTTTTTTACTACCGATGATATCTTCCAATTCAATGATAGCTCGCTGCAAAAAAGGCGAGATCTCGTGGACAACATCGGTTTGATGAGTGCCGCCATCAGTGACAATAGTTTTACTCGATCGACCGAATTCAAAACGTTTGCTGGCGGGTAAAAACGAGCCTTTTTGGCGGCGATAGATAATGCGAAGATTGTCTAATTTGTTCGTACTCGACAAAGAATATCTTTCAATTTGTTGTGGATTATTAACACCCATTTCAGTCAGAGTGGGATAGTCTTTCATATATATACGCCTAATATTTGAAGTTTTGGATGCCCCAAGCATCTGGAGGAGTTTTTGACAATTATTGACTGTGTTTACTATATATATACTAGCATTAATTTAGTTTATGTTTATTATTGGATAGTTATCATTGGTTTTTAACAAAAAAATTACCCCAACATATCTAAGTAAAAATGTGTGAATTCTCACTGCTGTGAAATGAATTCCGCCCTAGTCATCATTACTTTATGTAACATAAACGATTAACCAGTCACCGATCACCGTGTTATAAAGGCCACTCAAACACATGAAAATTGCTTATTTTGGCTATAATGCTTTTTCTTCATGCCTGAAGTTGTTAATTAATCAGGATCATGAACTCGCCTGTGTCTTCACCGGAGAAGACAGTGTCTATGCAGATCGAATTATAAACTGTTCGACAGACCACCACATACCCCTGCATTTCGGCAAGCCAAATCAAGCTCAGATGAATGCATTGATTGCTGAGGGTGTAGAGCTTTTTCTGTCGGCCGAATATCCTTGGAAGATTCCAGTTCCACTTGGATTAAAATTTGCCATTAACATTCACCCCACCCTACTGCCAGATGGTCGTGGACCTACTCCAATACCGACATTGCTACTGACACATCCTCAGTATGCTGGAGTCACTTTCCACAAGATGACGAATGAACTTGACGGGGGCGATATATTGCTTCAAAAAAAAATATCTGTTGATAAGAGTGAATCCTACGATACACTCTCCGCTAAACTTTATTTAGAAACCGCGCTGCTGCTCAACAAACTATTATTCGATCTCGATCACTATTATCAAAATAGTCAGCGACAACAAAAAGGTTCCAATTGGCCTATGCTTTCGCACGATGATCAAACTATTAACTGGAACGAGCCGACACAAACGCTGCTTAAACAGTTTAGAGCATTTGGTAGCTTAGGTGTTTATGCGGCGCTTCAAAATCAACTGTATCTCATTACTGCAGGCGAAGGCGTTATCTATGAACACAACCTTAAACCGGGGAGTATTATTTCAAGCGGGGCTCTAACAGTCGTCATCGCCACAAATGATGGCCTAATCAGCATACCTAAGAATTGCTTAACATCACTATCAAACTTAAACAAATAGATTGAAGCCTAGCCTTAGGAACGCAATAAAATACTCAACCTTACTATTCGCCATAAAGACTAAGTATTATGCAAGGTAGCCTATGCCCACTAAAGACGAATTATCGGCGTTCTTAACGTCAGAATTTCCGCAAACTAAATGCACGATTAAAGAACTTGTCAAGCGTGGCGCCACGGTGGTGCATAAAGTTGGACACGAAGAATTGCGTCCTGGGGGCACAGTCTCGGGCCCTGTATTGATGGCCGTTGCCGATGTCGCTTTATATGTTGCCATACTTGGTGAGATTGGGCTGGTAGTGTTAGCAGTAACAACAAACCTAAGTATCAACTTTCTTCGAAAGCCCTCGCCTGACAAGGCTATCATTGGTCGGTGCTCGTTGATAAA
>JBLIME010000215.1:0-3050 GCA_047638515.1 Pseudohongiellaceae bacterium | reverse complement strand
AAGCGGGTAGCCACAAGGCTAACGGTTTATGCAAATCACCTGTGGCGACCATGGCCCAATAAACGGTGAGTTGATAGCAACACAACAATAAAAAGATAACGCCGGCTTGCTGGGCAACATTAAAAACTCTTAGGCGCTGATACATCAGTTGCAGAACATACAGAACAATCGCAAAACCAACCACAGAACTGCCTAACTGAAGTCCTTGCTGCACATCCAGCAATAACCCTATTGGCCATACCCACCAGAAAGTAATCAAATTTGGCGCTTGCAGCTGCCAAAAAATAAAAATCATAAGTACCCATTCAGGTACGAACCAATCCATAAAATCAGCCAACGGAAAATACTGCAAAATGAATCCAATACCCAAAGTGAATATCAAAAACAAATACGCTCTAGTAGTCATTATTTTTTCTCCCATAATGTTCTAGGGGGCACATTATTTGCTTTTTCGCTGAACACCAATAACATATGACGACTTCTATCTAATTGCGCACTTGGAGTGGCGGTAACCACGGCAAAAGCTTTACCGGGAAAGTGTTCTATTTTGGCAACTTTCGCCACGGGGTAACCTCTTGGATAGCGATTACCCAAGCCGGAACTCACCAACGAATCGCCGACTTCAATATCTGCAGTATCGGGCACATAGATTAAATTAAGTTCACCGAGCTGACCTGAACCCACCGCAATAGCGCGCACACCATTACGATTCACTTGCACAGGAATCGCATGATTTGAATCGGCAATTAATAAAACACGACTGCTATAAGGTAAAACATCAACAACCTGCCCCATAAGGCCATGACTATCCAATACCGGCTGGCCAATAAAAACATTATCTTCAATGCCCTTGTTGATAACGATATGCTGACTGAAAGGATCGGGATCAACTGCGACTAACTCAGCCACAATGACGCTCTCACTGATGCGATCAGAAGTGCCCAACAATTCACGAAGTTCAATGTTTTCGGTTTCTAACGAAATAAGACGTTGAATTTTTTGGCCCAGAATCAGATTACGCGCCGACAGTTCTGCGTTATCAAGCTCAAGCTGTTGTCGACTTTTAGCAGAGTCACCAAACCAACCCGCAAGCACGGAAGGCGCAGAGGAAATTTGATGAAGGGGATAAAGCACATAACCCAACGCATAGCGCACAGGCTTAAAAAGCTGGCTATGGTTATCGAACCACATGAGGGCAAAAGACAAACAAAGAATGCCGACCAAACGAGAAGCATGTAATGGGGTTATTTCAACAGGGGATTTAATAGCCTGATCCTTTTTCGATCCTGGTAGCGGTCAACTATACAAGGAAAGTGCTTACAGGATAAGGATTAAAAGGCTAAAAGCGCGATAAAATAACGCTTATAGCCGTTTGAATAGAATACAAAAAAATTATCTTTATCGATCCGCTGCTAGCATTTCTAGCTGAACATCGGTCGCACTTTCTAAGAACATGCCACCACCACGAGCAACGCACGTTAATGGATCGTCAGCGACCAAAACAGGCAAGCCTGTTTCTTCACTAAGCAATTTATCCAGATCCCGTAATAAAGCACCACCCCCGGTTAATACCAAGCCACGCTCAGCAATATCAGAGGCTAATTCTGGGGGTGCTTGTTCTAAAGCCGCTTTAACTGACTGCACAATTGCCGCTAACGACTCTTGTAAAGCGTCTAGAATTTCATTGGAATTCAAAGTAAAGCTACGAGGAATACCTTCAGCTAAGTTACGTCCGCGCACATCGATTTCACGTACTTCACCCCCTGGGTAAGCCGTGCCGATTTCTTGTTTAATTCGCTCGGCCGTTGCTTCACCGATCAAGCTGCCATAGTTACGACGAACATAAGCAACAATATTTTCATCAAAACGATCGCCACCAACCTTCACAGATTCAGCGTACACAACACCGCTCAAAGAAATAATCGCAACCTCCGTGGTACCACCACCGATATCGACGACCATCGAACCGCGAGCTTCATCAACCGGCAAGCCAGCACCAATAGCAGCAGCCATTGGTTCATCAATTAAATAAACGCGACGCGCACCTGCACCTAATACAGAGTCACGAATAGCCTTGCGCTCAACTAATGTCGCGGCATGAGGTACGCAGACTACAACACGAGGGCTAGGGGCTAAAAAAGCATCTTGATGCACTGTTTTAATAAAATACTGCAGCATTTTTTCCGTCACTTCAAAGTCGGCAATTACACCATCTTTAAGTGGACGTATAGCTTGGATATTCCCAGGGGTTCGGCCTAGCATGCGCTTGGCATCGGTTCCTACTGCGGCAACACTTTTCTGATTTCCTTGTAATCGAATCGCCACAACTGATGGCTCATTCAATACAATACCCTTCTCTTTTACATAAATCAGGGTATTTGCAGTGCCTAAGTCGATAGACAAATCACTGGAAAAAAGACCTCTTATTTTTCTAAACATTCGCAAATTCTCACTGAATAAGGTGTTCCCGAGCAAGACGACAAGGAACGCTACTACAAAATTGTTGTAACTTTAGCAATGGCACAGGCTTTCGGCAAGCTCGCATATCACAAGTTGCGTATTAATTACCAAGTTAGTTTGCTCACAGGCATTATTGAATCAATAAGCGCTAAAATCCTGCAACTATATGTGGTAACTTATCGCCTTTAAAATGCCCTTTATAACGTGGCCAACAAGCGGCATTAGCCTTGATGGCCAGCAGCTGCTTAAACAGTGGAGCAACCCCATGTCTTTGGACACGAATCAGGTTCTCGCAATCGCCGACCTTTCGCGCTTGCAGATAGACGAAAAAAGTATCACAGAGTTTCAAACCAACTTGTCCAATATTTTGGATTTAGTGGATCAGCTACAAGCAGTTGATACCGATGGCGTAGAACCAATGGCACACCCGATGGACGCCGTTCAACGCTTACGTGCCGATGTTGTGACTGAAGTTAATCAGCGCGAGAAATTCCAAAAGATTGCCCCAAGTACCGCCGACGGTCATTATCTAGTACCCAAGGTTGTTGAATAACAGAGCTAAGAATTAAGGACACATTATGCATAACAAA
>JBLIME010000214.1:0-3199 GCA_047638515.1 Pseudohongiellaceae bacterium | reverse complement strand
CGTCGGGATCGTTATTACCGGAGCTATTTCATATAGTATTCAAGCAAAACACACCAAGCAAGAGGCGCTAGAAACGGCCGCAGTGCTTATGGAAGGTGCTATGGCTATTCGCAGCTATACGGTAGCTGAAATTCGTCCGTTACTTGATGAAATTGATACCCAACGCTTTCTTCCTCAAACAGTTCCAGCTTACTCTGCACTCAAGTATGTTGAAAAACTACAGGAAACCTACCCTTTTTACAGTTACAAAGAAGCTGTTATAAATCCAACGAATCTAGCCAACTTAGCGAATGCTTGGGAGCTGGGTATTATTAATAGATTTAGAGCTGAATTCGTCTCCGAGTTGTCTGGTATAAAAGAGACGGCTGCGGGACAGTCGTTATATTTTAGTCGCCCTATCCAAATTACGAATCCCGATTGCCTCGCCTGCCATTCAACACCCGATGTTGCGCCCGCTAGTATGATAGAACTGTATGGGGAAGAACACGGTTTTGGTTGGCAACTAAACGAGATTATTGGTGCTCAAATTGTCTCTGTGCCACTGTCTTTGACGATTGCACGAGCCCAAAGAGAAATTTTTATATTCATGGGAATTGTCGCTGGTACGTATTTAATGATTGGTATTATTATGAATTTACTACTTAATGTATTCGTTGTTAAACCAGTTAAGCAAATGTCCGATTATGCAACAGAAGTGAGCATGGGATCTCTCAATACCCCTGAATTAAACTTCAAAGGACGCGACGAAATTAGCTCGCTATCAAAGTCTTTCAACAGGATGCAGCGCAGCTTAAAAAGCGCTGTCGCGATCATTCAAGATGATAATAAATAGGCTATCCATTAATGACGTCACAGCCAGATATGTTGGGTAAATATCACATCCAGACCGTGCTAGGTAAAGGCGCGATGGGCATCGTCTACCTAGGTCTCGACCCTGATATAGACCGCAAGGTTGCTATAAAAGTACTTCACCCGCACCTTTGTGAGGGTACGACGGGGCAAGATTTTGTTAGACGCTTTCGTCGTGAAGCCCAGGCCGCAGCGCGCAGCTTTCACGCCAACATCGTCACGGTTTTTGAGTTGGGTAAACAAGATGATACTGATTTTATTGTGATGGAGTATATTGAAGGGGAAGAGCTACAAGATGCTATCAATTGTAATTATCGTTTTAGTGAAGATGAGGTTATCTTTATTGTCAGCTCTATTCTAAAAGCGCTAGCAGCCGCCCATGCTCAGGGCATTATACATCGCGATATTAAACCTGCTAATATTTTATTAACAGATGATGGTAATGTGAAAGTTGCAGACTTTGGTGTTGCTAAGCTCAATAGTTTTGATCAAACCATGCAGGGCAGTGCGGTCGGCACTCCGAGCTACATGAGCCCCGAGAGTTTAAAAGGACAAGCCGTCACGCATTTAACGGATATCTATAGTGTTGGTGCGATTATGCTGCAATTGTTAACTGGCGAGCGCATTAAGGCTGACAAGCTCTATCCGTTAAAGTTGGCAGAATTTATGACGGAGTCCTTGAGCGGCGACCGCGGTTTAAAAATATCACCAAAATTAAAAGCACTTGTTAGTCAAGCAATGTCCGAAAATCCCAACTCTAGACCTGAAACAGCGTTGAGTTTTTATCGGCGGTTAGAAAAGTTATCGATTGCTAACGCGGCGAGTTTTCAGTGTGATGATGAAACACAACAACAGCTAGTTAGTGTTTTAACAGCCTATGTCGGGCCAATTGCGCCAGTGTTGTTAAAAAATGCATTGTTAAAAGCTAAAACCATTGAGGCTTTAACTATAATATTATCGAAGTCGGTCGACGACTCAGAAGAAAGCGAAGAGTTGTTAAAAAAAGTGCAGAAGATAGTGAAAAAATTATCTTTGAGTCATGATCACAGCATTAACAATAGTCAGTTGTTAATATGTGATGCAGCCACACAAGAAAAACTACTCGCTGTTCTAAGGCCTTTTCTTGGTCCTATTTCTCCAGTGTTGATTAAAAAGGGTTTGTTGCAGGCGCGAGATCATCAATCTCTGTTAACAACACTTGCCTCGGCAATAAATGATGAGAAAGAGTCACAGGAGTTTTTATTAGAGGCGCGCAGGTTATTTTCTTGAGCAGCCTCGAGACCTACTGATAATTTGTTGTCTATATGGTTGCGAGTCGCTGCAGGCCTCTGAATTTAAATTTGTGCTTCCATGGAGATAAATCTGATCAAATCCTCGTTAATAAAGCCTTACGAATTTTGGAATCCTCGAATTTTTGAAACTCCGTTTTATATTTACTTAGCGTTGCAGTGTCTTATCCGTGGGTTGAGCATCAAGGACTTAGCTAAAGCTAACTATTGCATGGATCACGGCGAGATCGGTATTGGCTCAAAGTACGAGAGCCAGATGTCATTTAATCAGCAGTATTTTTTACCCACGGCTCTCGTCAAGGCCACCCTGAGTGATATTCACAAGCTCCAGTTTATTTTAAGTTTTGTCGCCGCCCACGGTTATCCTGTCATTTTGAAGTCTGATGTGGGCTGCGTGGGTAAAGGTATTGTAAAGATATCGTCTAAGACTGATTTAGATAAAAAAATACCCCTGTTAATAGGTGACTATATTGTACAAAAATTTAGTCCTTATCTTTTCGAATGTGGCATTTTTTATATTCGCAAAAATGGTGTGCCGTGCATTACGGGCATCAATAAAAAGCATTTCCCAACGGTTATTGGCAATGGCAAAGATAACCTGTTGATCTTAGCCAAAAATCACCGACGTTTCACGCATCATTGGCAGTCTTTTCTTCAATATTTGAATTTGACTCGGGTACCCAGCGATGGCGAATCTGTACGGCTATCATTTATTGGCTCACATACTTTGGGTTGTATGTTTACCGACGACAGTCATTTATTGACTCTCGAGTTAGAGCAGGCCACTTTCGATGTGTTTGCCGATCAGCCTGGCTTTAACTTTGGCCGTGTTGATGTTAAGGCTGAGAGTGAAGCGGCTTTTAAGGCGGGTCGATTTGTGGTGATCGAAGTTAATGGTGTAGCCTCTCTTCCCACACACATGTTTGATCCTAAATTTAGTGTTTTTCAAGCGTATAAAATATTTTTCGAGCACGCTACACACTTGGCTAGAATTGCCAGTGAGCATAAAGATCGAGCAATGAACCTACTGACTTATAGGAAAATTCTAGGAAAAGCGAAAA
>JBLIME010000213.1:0-3274 GCA_047638515.1 Pseudohongiellaceae bacterium | reverse complement strand
ATTAGATGCAACTGTCTACCCGTAAGACCAAAGCGCACTCATTTAAGTTGACGAGGCACGCATTAGATAATGCTGTTTGGTAAACTAGAAAAAATAAATTTTACTAGGGTGTATTGCTATTATCTGATCAATAGGTCTCAAGCAGCTGCTCCTTCATTACAAATACCAGTGTCTCGTCTAAAGCTAGGCCCATTTTTTTGATGATCTCGTCAACCTGTTGCTCACTAATAATTAAAGGCGGGCAGAGCGCAAGAGACGATCCTGCTACTGCACGAATAATTAATCCGTGACCTTGACAGCTAAGCACGGCGAAAGCACCAACGGCGCCATTACTGAACGCTTTACCCGTTCTTTTATTGGCGACGAGCTCGATAGCTGCCAACATGCCTTTGCCACGCACCTCGCCAACTAAGGGGTGATTGTTGAAGGTCTGCAAACATTTATGAAGATATTCACCAATTTTTGCCGCGTGAGCAAATAGATGATCTCGCTGATAAATTTCTATAGTTTTAAGCGCAACGGCACAGGCAACCGGATGCCCTGAGTAGGTATAGCCATGACCAAATACGCCGACTTCTGCCGTCTGCTCGACCATCGCCGCATACATGTCACCACGAATAATCGCTGCACTCATAGGTATGTAGGCAGAAGATAGTTGTTTGGCTAAGGTCATCATATCTGGGCTTTTAACATTCATAGTGGTGCAACCAAAGTCGTTACCGGTGCGACCAAAGCCTGTAATCACCTCGTCAGCCCAAAAAAGAATGTCGTATTTATTGAGAATTGTCTGCACTTTTTCGTAGTAGCCTGGGGGCGGTACAATAACGCCGCTAGCACCCGTCACAGGTTCGGCGATGAAGGCCGCGATAGTATCTGCACCCTCTTTAATGATGAGCTGCTCAAGGTTGTTAGTAATCCGCTCGACAAACTCTGCTTCAGATTCTTCGGGCTGTGCATCTCGATAAAAATGCGGCGAATCTGTACGCAAAACACCTATCGCCTCAAACGGTAAATTAAAATGCGCATGGTTCACGGCTAGGCCCGTCAACGCAGCTGCAGCCACAGTTACCCCATGATATGAACGCTCGCGGGCGATAATTTTATATTTTTCAGGCCTACCTATTGCGTTGAAATAATAGCGTAACATTTTGATATGCGTATCATTAGCGTCACTTCCCGAGTTGCCAAAAAAAATATGAGCGTTATCCACGGGCACCATATCCGCCAATTTTTCAGCCAAATCAATGCCGACCTGATGGGTTTTTCCGCCAAACATGTGCGCAAATGACAGCTGTCCCATCTGTTCCGCCGCGGCGTCGATTAGCTCGCGGTTGTTGTAACCCAGCGATGTGCACCATAGTCCCGCCATACCTTCCAGGTACTGTCTACCTTGCTCATCATAAACATAGGCGCCGTCGCCACGCTCGATGGTTAAAGTTTCCGTGGTGTGAAAGTTTGTCGTCGGGTAAATAATATGGCTCATGATTTTTCTCAAAGGCTGCCCAAGCAGATATAGGTTGTTTACGAGTTATCAGTAAAGCTGTGCATGGATCACTATTGTCTGTTTCAATCGTCTATTGGCAAACCGAAACTACCAATATGTGTACAATTATCTAAATAACTTTACATTGTTTATCGTAAATTAAAAATCAATTCAATGATGCAGGACCGGCAGGCAAGTATCGATTTTAGGGCCGCATACTGATTCTTAAAGGGATTATTAGGACGGTGACGATTTTCATAAATAGAACTAAAAATATGTTTATTAGGCATCTAGGAAAAAGTATTAACTGATCGTTGAATAATTTTTTAGTGTCGCGCCAAAAGACTCTCGAAGTGTTAACACTAAATAAAGCTTGTAGACTTTACCGGAGCCAATTCGCGAGGCAGGCTTATCTATCGATTAAAAAGTGATTCTTATTCGGCTAAATGGTATTAGCTTAATGTATTTACGTGAGCGCCTTAGTGTTGACTTTGGCATCGCTAAGTCTATGAAAGAAAAATTCAATTGGAAATTGAAGCGAAAAGCTATCACCATAAAATTAATATAAACATGCGGCGGCGGCTTCAAAAATATTTCAGATTATATGTGGGTTAGCAATACAAGAGTATTCATTATAAAACCATCTCGGATACACTAATGAATTTTTTGAGGCTGATGCCTGAGGTAGGCTAAATAAACGGAGGAAACTGACAAAGCTTGGTATCTATAAATTTAATCAGCAGTCTAATACTTAAGCCGCTGAGAAACAGCTAGATAAGCTTAACGCAGAAGTGATACAACCCAAGCACCGCCAGTGGCAACCGACACCGCACGCTCAATATCCCCATTTTGATTACTAATACACTCTATAAACAAGGCTAAGCCGTGCGCTGCATCATCTCGACTTTTAAATGGTCCCACATCACGGTTCTCTCGAGTAGTGAAATACCATTTATGGTCAATTATAATGAAACGATCGCTTCGAAACCAAAGTTTAATTTTCTCTTCATGTCGAACCACATGAGAAGTATCTGCTTTATTGGGCTTATTGGCTTCGTTGAAGCTGTCCTTCATTTAGCTATACACTCGTAAATTAATTGCCAGACGAGTGTAGACCGCTGTATGAAATTTAGCCAGCACTTTCTTAACTAAAGTGCTAACTGACGGGCATGACTAAGTAGATGATTATTAGCAAAAGGCTCGCTGCAACTCCCTGCCAAAATATAACTGGATTTCGCTGCAATAAAGGCCGCTTTTCTTTACCCAATAGATTTTTATTGGGGTTAGACAAATCAAAAACGAACTCTGAGATTTCTTCATAGCGCTTACTCGGATTGATATCCACTGCTTTTTTAATTGCTGCGTCAACCCAGCGAGGTATACCACTGGCATCATTCGAGATTGTCACGTAAGATAATTTTTTTTGAGCAGCGCTCGTTGTCGCCGCCATGCTGGTTATACCGTAGGGTAGATTACCCGAAATTATAAGATATGTAATCACACCCAGCGAAAACAATTCAGACTTTATCGTACCACGAGCACCGAGATGATACTCCGGTGCGTGAAACGCACCTAGGTTCGCGATAAACTCTTGGCCGTTATCAATTAATAACTCGTTAAGGCTAGCTTTTTTTGTGGAGCCAAAATCAATGATTTTTACTGTGCCTTCATTATCAATCATGATATTTTCTGGTTGAATATTTTGGTGTAAAATCTCTAACCGATGGAAGGCTTGCAAACCCTTGGCAATTTGAGCGACGATGTCTCTTACTGTCTCAACACTTGGCTTAG
>JBLIME010000212.1:0-3374 GCA_047638515.1 Pseudohongiellaceae bacterium | reverse complement strand
GAAGCGATTAGTCGCGCTGGGCTACTGCCGCAAATATCGGGTAATGCCTCTTTTAGCGCTGCTGAGACCGACACGTCGACTTCACCCTCGAATGCTACTTCATCTCCTAGTGATGGTACAGCAACAACAGATTCTCTCCGCTACTCGGTATCCCTTGAGCAAGCACTGATTAATGTTAGCGCACTCAATACTTACCGCAGCGGCAAAATACAAGCCGCAGCCGCTGAAGTGCAATTGGCGGCAGACAAGCAATCATTGATTATACGGAGCGCTGAAGCCTACTTTGATGTACTGGGTGCAACCGATCAGTTAAAAACGTCTCAGGCTGAAGAAAAAGCCTTAGAAACTCAACTTGAGCAAACTCGTCAACGTTATGAAGTTGGCCTTATTTCCATTAATGATGTCCATGAAGCCCAAGCAGCTTTCGATAGTGCTTTTGCAAATCGCCTTAGTACCGAGACCAATGTCGGCATTCAATTAGAAGCGTTAACAATCTTAACCGGTCGCAGCCATGATCATCTGGCCACATTAAAAGACAACTTTACTGCCAGCGCTCCCACACCTAACGACAAACAAGCCTGGATTGATGCGGCTCGTACCCATAATCTATTATTACAAGTGGGTAAACTTAATGCCGATGCTGCCGTATTCGACGCAAACACGGCCAAAGCCAATCGCTACCCCGAGTTGACAGGTTCACTCAACTATAATTTTAATGACGACGATCGTTCAAGCAGAGCTACTTCTCGACAAACGAAAAGTGATCAGATTAGCGCGAGTTTGAATTTGAGAATTCCGATTTACAATGGTGGCAGCTTAACCGCGAGTCAGCGACAGGCCGCACAAAATCAATTGCTAGCGCGCGAGCAATTTTTGTTAACGCAACGCAATACCATACAGACAACTCGCTCAGTATTTTTACAGGTGAACAACGATATTGCGCAAATAAATGCGCGAAAACAAGCAATCGTCTCAAATCAGAGTGCCTTGCAAGCAACACAGGCAGGTTATGATGCGGGTACACGCGATATTGTCGACGTGGTCAACGCGCAGCGGAATTTGTTTCAAGCACAGCGCGATTATTTTACCACCGTCTATGACTACATCATTAATACTTTAGAACTAAAACAAGCAGCGGGGATGCTCAGTGAGGTTCATTTACAAGAATTAGATAATTGGTTAGAGAAAAAAATCAACTAGAAACGGCTAGTGCGTTTTATTTTTTGGTAAAAATGGGGCTATCGATATCATCATTTTTTTTGCGGCGTCAGAATTTTTCATACTGTATTTTTTAGCTGCAGCCCCTTGCTCTTTAACTAAGCGATCATTCGAACAAAGAGTTTTCAGCGCCTGCGTTAAAGAGTCAAGGCCATCAACCTGAGACAAGGCGGCGTTAGCGACAAGACCTTTGGTTATCTCAGAAAAATTATAATCACTTTTCCCGCTAATTATTGGCAACCCCCAAGTGGCCGGCTCTAGAAAGTTTTGGCCGCCATGCTCGATGAATGTGCCTCCCACGATCGCTATGTCGGCTACACCGAAAAGCTCAAAGAGCTTGCCGACAACATCGACCAAGACAACATCCACATTTTTACTGGGGCTTACGTCTTCGCGATAGCGAACCAGCGACAAGTCTTGCTGTAGACACAGAGACTGCAACTCATCGCTGCGCTCGATATGCCGAGGAACTAAAATAAGTAAAACGTTCAAGCCCACCTTTTGTAGCTGTTTAAAAGCCTCTAGAATCATGATTTCTTCTTGAGGGTGGGTGCTCGCCGCAATAATTATTAGTTTGTTTTTACTCGACGACTGCCAACTGCATTTTATTTTTGTTGATCTTTCCCTTAAACCTGCAGTGACGCTGATCGCAAACTTGAGGCTATCGGAGTGTTGACAGTTTAAGGCGCCTAGTTCGGAAAAGTCACTAGCCTGTAATTTTGTTTGTGCGACAACTAATGATATTTGGTTAAATACCAAGCGCGTGAGCGATTGCAGCTTCAAATATTTTTGCTTTGATCGTTTGGACATGCGAGCGTTAACTAAAATCAGGTTAACCTTGTGACAACGGGCCTCGATGATAAGCGAAGGCCATATTTCTGTCTCAAATAAGATAACGCTTTGAAATTTAAACTTATCAAAAAAGCGCTTCATCAGCAGGCATTGATCAAAAGGTAGATAGAGATGACTCACAGATTGCCCTAGTGCTTTTTTTAATACCTGTGCACCGGTGGGTGTTGTCGTTGTAACCAGTAGTGAATTTGCACCATAGCTTGTGATTAATTCACGCAACAATGGCAGTGCCGCGTTAACCTCGCCGACAGAAGCTGTGTGCACCCATATTTTTCTGGGTGCCACCTTATTATTTTTATTATAAAGCGTAAGTCGTTCGCCAAAGTGCCTCCTGTGCTGTGGATGTTTACGATACCGCCAAAAAATTATAAGGGCGGTCGGCAGCAATATTAAAAACCACACAACATTATATAAGCCATACAACAGTCTGCCTTTATAATTTGTATGTATAGACATTATTAGGTTTCAAAATCATTTGAATGTAGCTGGAAATAATAGCCTTTTTTATCAAGTAAGGCTTGATGACTACCTTGCTCAACAATTTTACCGTGGTCCATAACCACAATGTTATCGGCTTTTTCAATAGTCGACAGCCGATGTGCGACCACTAGCGTTGTTTTACCTTGCATCAAAGTGTCTAGTTCAGCTTGAATACTACGCTCAGACTCATTATCTAGGGCTGAAGTAGCTTCATCTAATATTAATATTGGCGCATCTTTTAGCAAAGCGCGCGCAATAGCCAAGCGTTGCCGTTGACCGCCTGAAAGGCGCGTACCGTCTTCGCCAATCATTGTCTCGATACCGTCTGGAAGATCCTTTATAAACTCCCAAGCAGATGCTTTTTTGGAAGCTTCGATAACTTGATCGCGACTAATAGAGCCATTGCCGTAGGCAATATTATTCTCGATCGTATCATTAAATAAAGTAACGTTTTGACCGACGAAAGAAATTTGACTCCGCAGCGAAGCCAATGTGTAGTCGTCAACCGAGATATCATCTAATAATATTTCACCGCTAAAATCTGAGTAAAAGCGCGGCAACAAACCCACCAGTGTTGTTTTGCCACTTCCCGAGCGACCTACAAAAGCAACTGTTTCACCAGCATTGACAGTGACACTAAAATCATCGAGCACTTTTTTATTATCGTCGTATGAAAAATTGATATGATTGAATTGTATTTGACCATTAACGCGTTGAACAGAATAGCTGCCATTATCAGCTTCCGAGTCACCGTCTAGTAATTGAAAAATACTGTCAGCAGCAGCAACTCCCTTTTGAATCTTGTTCATTACGTTGGCTAATTG
>JBLIME010000211.1:0-3485 GCA_047638515.1 Pseudohongiellaceae bacterium | reverse complement strand
TAGTCGGTGACAAATTAGCGTTCATTAATTTCACCAGCAATGTAATTTTAAAACATATTCCACCTATTCCACACAAACAGCTGGTGATAGAGCTGCTTGAAGACCAAGAAATCACACCCGCCCTGCTAAGAGCTATCGCCCGCCTGCGCCAACAAGGCTACAAAATTGCACTCGATGATTTTTGTTTAACGAAAGAAACTGTCTCTCTCGTTAACTACGCAGACATCATAAAAATTGATGTACTCGATACACCACCGGAAACCTGGGCTAACTATATTCCCAAGCTAAAGAAAAAGGGCATAACTCTACTGGCAGAAAAAGTAGAGTCCCATGAGATGTTTGAACGTTGCTGTAAACTAGGATTTGACCTCTTTCAGGGATATTTTTTCGCCAAACCAAAAATTATTACCGGTAGGCGTATCGCCAATAATGAGCTGAGCGTTTTAGAGCTCGTGTCTAAATTAAGTGGCAGCGATATAGATATCGACGAAATCACAAATATAATTATTCGTGATCCCACCTTAACTTACAACTTATTGCGCACCATTAACTCCGGCTTGTTTTATCGCTCAAAAGAGATCGGGTCGATCAGGTATGCCATTACCATGCTTGGTCTTAACCGCCTACACAAGTGGATTAGTTTATTAGCATTAACAACGCTGGAACAAAAACCACCCGTATTGATGGTGTTTGCAATGACGAGAGCTAGAATGTGTGAGTTATTGGGACAAAAACTGACCTCGCGCGAATCGACTAATGACTATTTCACATTGGGTTTAATGTCGCTAATGGACGCATTCGTTAACTTAGAGATGCATGAGCTATTAAAAAAAATATCCTTACCTAAAGCAATGGAATCTGCGCTTTTAAACTACGATGGCGATATGGGTAATGTTTTACATACTGTCATTAACTATGAAAATGGTAATTGGGATTGCGAACAAAAAATACTTATTGTCGGCGGTAAAAAAATGAAATCGGACGATATTACGCAAGCCTATTTGGACAGTGTGCAATGGGCAGAAAAAAACAAACAAATCTAACGCTAGAAACCATCATTGAGATAACTGTAGCTAAAAGCTATGGGTTTATATTAGCTAAAAAATCATCAACACAGCCACCATCAAACGGCCAAAACAGCTCTTTATTTTTTTTTTCTGAATACAATACGGGTATAGAAACTCCATATTTTTTTAGTAGCTCTAGATCATCGGCAATATCCATCTTTGTTAGAAGAAAGTCAGTTCCACTTATACGATTGGAGACGATCTCTTCTGCGATCTCGCAAAGATGACACGCTAAGGTAGAATAAAGGATAATTTTTTGCATCGCAGCCTCAGGTTAAATTTATAAAACTGACGCTATAGTAAATAACACTCAGTAAAAAAACCAGAGACAATAATGCCAAGTATTAAAATAAAAACTTAGCTAAGTATCGACTTGAGGCTATCGCTAAAGGCTAGACGGTGAGTATCTTCAATCGCTTGATTATTTTGTTCATCGAGTTGTTCCGCCAGGTTTAAAAATAACTGTTGAGTATCGAATAGACTACTACTCGTTGATCTTTGGTTTAGTGATTCAAAAACACGGCTAACAAAGTCACTGATAACTGCGAAGGCCTCGCGTGTATCGGCATCGAGAAGACTTAACTCCGAGAGTTTTTCTTGAGATGATGGCGTTGTAGAAGCTGGGGCTAAGGCCGTCGCTTGGTAAGCTGCAGAGGCACTAAACTGTTGAACTTGTCCGAGGTTTACAGCAAAACCAGTAATTTCTTGTTGATTAAAGTCTAAAGCTAAGGCTTTTTCGAAGGCCTTAACGACATCGCCATTATAAAACTCATCCGCAAGTATTAAAACTTTATCGAAAAGCTGCTGAATCGCCAATGCTTCTTGCGCATCAATGTCGCCGTCTGTGCTAACCCTAAATTCAGAACTTGATCGCGTTTTTTCCATCTGTAGCTGGCTGGTTTGGTCTGCACTTTGAGTAAAGTCCAGCGATTCATTATAAGCACTGGCACTATTCGCTTGTATTGATACCTTGTCGCCGTCTAAGGTGACTAGCTCGAAACTGAAGGTATTTAGTTTACGATAATCGATGCTTGCCGATACCATTTTGTCTGAATTTAACAGACCTAGTGGATTGTCTTGCACGAGCTCGCTGGCATCACCGCTAATACTAGCAATAATATCGCTTAGCGAGCTCAGACGATTGCCGCCAAATACACCGGCACTATTTGAATTGGCTAATTGATCTGTCGCTTGATTAAGATTAGCTGAACCTACCATATTGTTATCGACTTGGGGATTGGCTGTCACTGAATCACCCACTGCTTGCACCTCGTCAATGGCCGCTGAACTTGCGGCTGCATCAAAATCAGCATCGCTGTTGGCAACAAATTGTTTTGTTAGCGCCTCAAAGCCATCCATCACCTCGCTATACAACTGATTAACCGCTGCAGATACAGATTCACTCGAATCGCCTAAAATAGCCTCCGCCTCAGAAAAACCTTGCTTGAAACCACTGAGCCCCTGCCCTAATAATGCTTGCAGCTCCTCACTAGTGGCTCCAGCAGCTTTCTCGATTGCAAGCCTCTGCTCGATAAATTTAAGAATATTTTTGGAGCCCTCTAACAAGCCCTTTGGGGCCGCAATTTTTTCTACATTATTAACCGAGGCACTTAACGATGTCGATATCCCAGCAGCATTAGAGCCACCATTACTACTCAACTGCGCACCGCGCTCACTAGTGTTGCCATAGGTATACGAACCGGCGTTGCTATTGAGTGAAACCTCATAAGACGCACTCGATAATAGCGAGACCTGTCGCGCCTGTGGTGTTGATAAGGCCGCCAGTAAAGGCGTAGATGCCGAAGTTGACGCAGCCTGATTAACACCAGATACCTGACTAGCAGCGGCTAGGCCTTTAGGTGTTTTGCTAGTAAGAGCTTGGCTACCAATAGCAGCTTGGTCTGAGCGCCCTTTAGCTGAGGCCAAGCTCAAGGCTGCTGAAGGCGGTAATGATGAAAGTGACATAATCAAACCAATATAAGTAAATCTATTTATTTATATCGGCCTGACCTTTAAAAACTTGAGCGTTGTGAGCGTAAAATAGATTTTTGAGATAAATATATTTCTTATTCGTCCTCTTGCCTTGCGACATCCACCGAAACACTGAGTTTTTGGTGACGTCCGCCACCGAAAACAACCCCACGCAGAGGGCTCACGTCGGCGTAATCTCTTCCCCAGGCAGTCACAATATGCTGAAAGGTGGGCACTGAATCATTAGTTGGGTCAAATTCAAACCAACCTTCACCCGGTGAATACACAGAAAACCAAGCATGTGATGCGTCAGCACCGACCAGACGTTGTTGCCCAGGGGGCGGGAGCGTTTCTAAATAACCACTAATATAACGTGCGGCATAACCCAATGAACGCAAGCAACCAATTGCCAAATGCGCAAAGTCTTGGCAAACACCATGTTTATGA
>JBLIME010000210.1:0-3519 GCA_047638515.1 Pseudohongiellaceae bacterium | reverse complement strand
TATACTTTATTAATTAGATTGTGCTGTGAATTATTTGGTGGTGTCTTTGGGGATGTTATGAGTGTCAAGTCACGTTTAATTTTATTAATGAGTGCCTTTTTTAGGTTTAATGTTTATGGGGGCTGCTGGCATCAACTTCTGTACTGTCGTTGCTAAAGATGATGGCAAGATTATTAATTTAGCTCGTCGCTACTGCATGTTTTCGCAAAATATGACCAAAGAGTCGTTATTGACTTTTGCAGGGCTCGATCAGTTAGAGCAATTTACAAAAACTAAAAACCTCTTTAATAAAACTCTTGTAGGGTATATTGAGGATGATGCATCACTCAATATACCCGCGGTAGCTGAGGGCGAGATTAATCAACAATTGTTGTAGGTGGCGATAATGTGGGACCGGTATCAGCAAGGTACCTCTGTCTCTATAACGAATCCAACAACTGAGTCACTCAATGAAACGTCGACAGGCTCGCTCCTAATATTAAAAGAGATAAATATCGCCGTAGAATTACTTGAGACGCAAGCGGCAGTCAAAGTTAAAAACTTAAAAATTATGACATTGATTTTTAGTCTTTTAGCATTGGCAAATGGTGCCTTTGTCAACTGTACCGTTAAGAAATTTATTATTAATCGTTTGAGATATTTTGAGTCAATCGCAAATCAGATTGCGATGACAAAAGATTTGACCTTGCGTATGGATGCCAAGCGTCAAGACAAAATATCGAGAGCAGCTAACAGTTTTGCTCATATGGTTGATCAATTTTTAGATTTGAACCTAACGACTCGTCAATTAGATAGCCAGCTAGAGTCAAAGCTGGCTATCTAATATACTATTGGATCGAAGCCGTAAGCGCATGACACATCAACAAGAAGACCTAACGAGTGTTGCTATTGCGATGGCTCAGATGTCGTCCAGTGTTCAGCTCGTTGCAGAAATACTCAATTGACATCATACTTTGCTACCAAAGCCAAACATGATGTCTTTAAACGTAACGAGATTGTAAACGTTACGATTGGGTTAGCTCACGTTTTAGCTAAGCAATTAAGGGAGAAGACCACAGGTTTTAAGGTGGAATAACTATAGAGGCGAGGGGCGAAATTTTTATATGCTTGGTTTTGTTGACGGTTATTTAAAAAATAAACAGGTGTCGGTTAATGACATTGTCATTTGGCGCCAAAGATTCTATCTCCAAAGTCGTCTAAGTCCAGAAAAGGTTACATTTTTCGTTCAAGCATGCATCTGAGCCTGCAGTAATAATAGGTACATCGGAGTGAGCTGCTCGAATACGAGCAACACCTTTGGTGCAGCTAACAAGCATAAAAAGCGACCTTTTGCCCCTCCTTCTTTAAAAATATCTATTGCGGCAACCGATGAATTGTTTACCGCTTGCATTGGTCCAGCAGCAATAACAAGGTCCTAGTCTAACTTGTTGGTTACGTTAAATAACATTTCACCGACTTAAGTGTCACTTCATCGCGATAGAATCCAGTGAAGTCTAAGCGTGCAGATGGAATAAAATCTAAAATATCATTGCCCGCGCGCAATAAAGGGGCTAGTGCTAGCTTTTTATCAGAGACAACGGTTGCATTGATTTCCTGCACAAGTTTCTGTTCTCGTTTTACATGTGTCCCCACCTTAATAATGTCTCACCTAGGCGGCTGGCACATAAAAAAAATACACGAACAATGAGCCCGCACGCGTGTATTGATCGCCGTTTAACAAGTCAATAAATATGAGTTTGTAACATCATTAGCTAGCGCTAAGTCTGCAACAATAAGGCGGTATCCTTGGCGCTAGCGAAAACGTAAAAATAATATTTCGTCATGATAAATGACAATTTAATTGTTCAAGTTTTTAATTTGTTCGGGTTTTTTATTTTACGCAAACGCTTTTTAGGGTTGCGCAATCGCGTTAATGCCCACTCAATATGTTCTTGCACCATAGCCGATGGGTAGCTCTGTTTAGATTCAAGTGCAGCGATATTTTCGGGGTTAGCTTCTGCATTGCCAAGACCGATGGCTAAATTGCGAAGCCAGCGCTCAAATCCGAGCCTTCTTATGGCCGAGCCCTCGGTATATTGGAGATATTCTTCCTCTGTCCATAAAAATAGTCGAGTTAACTCAGTATCGTCAAGACTATGGCGTGGGGTGAAATCTTGTTCCTGTGTTGGTTTCGCCCATTTGTTCCAAGGACAAATTAATTGACAGTCATCACAGCCAAATACACGGTTACCCATTGGCTCGCGAAACTCAACAGGGATGCTTCCTTTGAGCTCGATAGTTAGGTAAGAAATACAACGTCGAGCATCTAGCTTGTAAGGTGCAACAAAGGCATCAGTGGGGCAAATTTTAAGGCAAGCGCTACAATCTCCGCATTTGTTGACCGGCTTTGAGGTTATTTCATTTGTTAATCTAGGCTCTTTTATTTCTTTAAATTCGACGATCTTTTTATTATTGGCGGCAGCGGCATTAATGATTGGAGTGGACGTCTTATCAATCTTGTCGTCACTACCACTATAATTAGTATCAGTAGTGGCAAAAGCCGATAGCGGTAGTGGTAGATTGGTGACGAGTTCACCCAAAAAAAACCAACTGCCAGCTGTCTCGTTAATTAGAATTGTGTGCTTGCCGATCCAGCCTAGACCGGCTTTTTCGCCGAATGCTTTTTCGAGTATGGGCGCACTATCGACGAAAGGTCGCTGGTTTAAGCTGTGCTCAAGAGCGGCCGTTATTTCCGGCTGGGCTTCACAAAAAGCTTCTATCCTTTTGCCTAGCTGCGCAAGGCGCTTGCGAATAAGTTTATGGTAATCTCGCCCAAGCGCATAACGCGAAATATAGGCTTTGTTTGCCTGCTTTAAGGTCTTTATTTGTTGCGTGTTCTCAGGCAGATAATCCATTCTTGCAGAGATTACCCTCAAAGCACTAGGGACTAATAACTGTGGATCTTCTCGTTGCAGTTGATGGCGCTGCATCCAGGTCATTTCACCCTGATAGCCCTTATCCAGCCAGTTTTGCAAGTACTGTGCATGCTCGCCTACATCGGTATCGGTTATACCAATTTGCTGAAAGCCAAGCTCGCGACCCCACACATAAATGTGATCCGCCAAGGTTTGATAGAGTATTTGTGTTTTCGTTAAATTCATGGCGCGATGATACAGGCTTTAAGCCTAGGCAGAAACCTATTGCTCTTATGATCTGTATCAATTTGATCAGTTGAACTTAAGCCGTGCTAGCGCCATAAATTTAGCTGCCCACTATTTTGAAGCTCACCCACATCATCAATACTTACTTTATACGATGTACCGTAATAACTCGTTATCTCGCCAATACGTAAATAATCGACCAGTTGACTCGAGCGCTTTCATGTTGAGCTCAAAAAATAATGGGATACCACACCTAGTTGAGCTGAGGTCAGGTCTTCGCGAGAAGAAAACTTTCTAATTCATAAGTATGAAGGGGATCATCATAGTAACTCTCATCGCTAACTCTTATAGTTAAGCCCCATTGATGAATATGTTTAGA
>JBLIME010000209.1:0-3562 GCA_047638515.1 Pseudohongiellaceae bacterium | reverse complement strand
GTTACCAGACGCACCTCTTTGAGTAGACACAGCAGCGATCACTTACAAGCTATCGATCTTAGTCTTGACTCAATTTTGCGCTGCGATGTCTCATCTTTGAGCAAGTCGTCAATCCTCAGAAAGCCTCTTTGTTAAACGAGTATTGTTTTACGGCTATCGCCGACTGTTTTAGCCGAGAATTGAAGCTCGGCATTCAACTATATGCTTGCGGCAATACCATCATTTCCAGATGTGAAATCTCCCATGGATATTTTGTGGTTCACGCCCTTGGTTGATGGTTAATTTATCGATAGTTGCCAACATAGGTCATTAAACGTGAAGATGGCTAGTTTCTATTACTAAAGTGTCTACCGACAAGCTTTCCTTCCGTAAAAAGCCTGCTATTCTATATAGATACAGCACTTATTGAATGTAAATAACTGCTACCTAATACCTAGGATGTGGTTAAATTACACATCAGTTTCCAAGGTTAATACTGTGATTAAAACCATACTGCTCGCTATAGATCTTACTGTTTTTACGCCTTGTTTGTTACAACATGGTGGCGAGCTTGCAAAAAAACATGATGCCAAACTCATTGTTGTCCATGCTATAGAACCACTGGGAATGCTCGGTCATGCCTTAATAAACGCCTACCTCGACCCCGATAAAAGCCGCGAAATTACCACAAAAGGCCTAGCGTCGATGGTCTCCGAGGTCAAGGTGCAAGTAATAGATGCACTCACAGACGAGTTTATTGATGGCAGCATTGATCTTTTACAGCTAGGGGAGGTAATTGTTAAAACGGGTGCGCCAGAAGTCGTGATTTTAGAGGCGGCTCGAGCGATAGATGCCAGCTTAATTATGTTGGGTAGCAACTCGCCAGATCTAGACAAGCCAAGCACTTTAGGAAGTGTATCTCAAAAGGTATTAAGTCGATCGAAAATACCGGTCTTTATGATTCCTAATTCACCTTTAGTACTGCATCGCAGCCAGGCTCAAAGTCAACTGGGTCTGTGGTAGATGCAAAGGTCGTGAGGCTTATTCGCGGAAACCAGTCAGCGCTTCCATGCTTGCTTAAAAATTTAATAGGGATATAGTCTAAAGATATAGTAGTGTTCTTTATCATACGATTTGTCGGAAATATTGGCATAAATCGTTAGTAAGATCTATTCTTAATCAGTATAGCCATATACATTTTTATAACTAGTTTTTAGTCATAGTGCCTATTAACTTCGGAGAGAAGTATGAAGCTTCAGCAATTGCGTTATATTTGGGAAGTAGCGCATCACGATCTTAATGTCTCGGCGACGGCACAGAGCTTGTATACATCCCAGCCGGGTATTAGTAAACAAATTAGGCTGCTAGAAGATGAGTTGGGTGTTGAGGTCTTTTCCCGAAGTGGCAAGCATCTCACGCGCATAACACCGGCAGGTGAGGCAATTTTGCAAACTGCAGGTGAGATACTGCGAAAAGTTGAAAGCATCAAGCAGGTTGCTCAAGAATTTAGTAACGACAAAAAAGGTAGCTTATCGCTTGCTACAACTCATACTCAAGCGCGTTATTTGTTGCCTAAAGTTATTGGTCATTTCATCGAAAGGTTCCCCGAGGTATCGCTGCATATGCATCAAGGTACGCCGATGCAGATATCTGAAATGGCCGCTGACGGCACGGTAGATTTTGCGATAGCGACCGAGGCGATGGAGCTCTTTAGTGACCTGATTATGATGCCTTGCTACGAGTGGAATCGAACGATTGTCGTGCCCAAAGATCATCCCTTATGTCAGCTCTCTGAACTCACCCTGGAAGAAGTGGCCAAACACCCAATCGTAACCTATGTGTTTGGTTTTACTGGACGCTCTAAGCTCGACGAAGCTTTTATGGTGCGCGGACTGGTACCGCGTATTGTTTTTACCGCAGCGGATGCCGATGTTATTAAAACCTATGTACGTCTTGGTCTCGGTGTGGGTATTATCGCTAAAATGGCTTACGATGAAGAACTCGACAAAGATTTAGTAGCGCTTGATGCCAGTCAATTATTTGAGTCGAGCATTACTAAGATAGGCTTCAGGCGAGGGACTTTTATCCGAGGTTTCATGTATGAATTTATTGAGAGCTTCGCGCCACATCTTAGCCGCAATATGGTTGAGAAAGCCTATAGTTGTTCGTCTAGGCTTGAGCTAGACGAGTTGTTTGATAAAATTAA
The DNA here is from genome assembly GCA_047638515.1 of Pseudohongiellaceae bacterium. Lineage (GTDB taxonomy): Bacteria > Pseudomonadota > Gammaproteobacteria > Pseudomonadales > Cellvibrionaceae > CANLBN01. The sequence goes on along the minus strand of JBLIME010000209.1, from coordinate 1,377 downwards.
CTTACCCGTTTATTAATGTTTGCGGCGGCCTGTTACATATTCGATCGTCGCGTCTATAATTTTTGTGTTTATAAATAACTGGCGTCTTGCTCGGCAAGTCTTATTTTTTAATGGTAATAAAACAATTTTTAAGCGTCGCCATTGGTGTAATTGTATTAATTAATGTCTCTGTTTTTGGAACGTTAATGATGGTTAATATAATGGCAGGCCCAAGCCTCGACGAGATTGCAACCCTAAAGGCTTTAGAGCGCACAGCTGTCAAGCAAGGCATTTATGATCAGCTGACCCCCGTTGCGACCTTTAAATCCAAAGCTAATTATATTTCCGCTATCGGTGAGGCTGCCTTGCTATGCGAGTCTCGTTTAAAAAACGAGGTGGTGGTGGCCTTCAGTCATGCAGTGAACATGATAGAAAGTCGTTATCTACAAAAAACTGAGCGCTATAAAATCTATATTTATTACGCAACCGCCGCCTCAGCTATACAGAGGGGTGCAACTTTTAAGGTTAGTTGCGTCGTCTCGGCGGAGACAAAACTGATAGAGCGGTGGGACATTGATGCGGAGTAATCCAGTGTGCCTGCAGGCCACGACTGCTTGATAAAAAACTCGACAACCCCCCGTGAAATCTAGCGCTGATTTTCAATAATAGCTGTCTAGTCTTGCGCTGTAGTGATGGCACTTCGCCATAGATAGTAAAAAAATACTCACCAATAGCTTACATGAGTTTCTTAAATAGCTAAAAGTATCCTCGACATCATCACTTAGCTACATCACTGTCACGTTGCACGCACAAAAACGCTTATAAAGCTGAAAGGAATGGTCAATAAATGAAGAAACTTAAAAATGAAAAGGAACTGATCAAAAAGGCAATCGCAGAAGGCATGAGGTACGGTGAGCAAAGGGGCGTTGTTGAATTTGAAGCCACAGACTCTTCATCGGAAAAGATTGAATACATCTATCGCCTACTGGTTCACGATAAGGTTATTCAGCCAGTGCCAGAGGAACAAATTTCTCAATTAACCATGAAACATAAGCTTGCGATTTGGGCTTCAAAACTCAAGTAAAAATTAATACGCTTGGGGTTTATAACGCAAGCGATCCACGAACACCATTCTAGCTTGATTCCGCCCTGCCGGTCATAGTCGGTCCCGCACTAATCCGGGGAAAAGCATGAAAAACAGCAATGGCATTTTTATACTGGCGGACAAACCTTACTCGCTCTCTTCTAGCTGACTCGGTTTATTATTTAGGCGCCAGTGCGGGCAACACTTATTTCTATTTATTTTGGCAGTGACAGCAGTGGCAAGGGGTGGCGATTGGGGCAACAAACACCTTATTTATGCCACTACTCGTCGCACTACGGCTACGTAAAGTAGAG
>JBLIME010000208.1:0-3586 GCA_047638515.1 Pseudohongiellaceae bacterium | reverse complement strand
CGACCGGTGCGGTGTACCCTGACGAAGTTTTGCTAGAACTTATTCAGATCGCTCGCGAAAACAACTTAATCGTCTTCTCTGATGAAATCTACGACAAGATATTGTTTGATGGCGCCACCCATACTTCAACGGCTTCACTGGCCGATGATATATTACTCATCACGTTTAATGGCCTTTCTAAAAATTATCGCCTAGCAGGCTTTCGAGCAGGCTGGATGATCATTAGCGGCGCGAAACAGCGGGCAAAAGACTATATTGAAGGTCTGGAGATGCTGGCATCTATGCGTTTGTGCGCGAATGTACCGTCTCAGCATGCGATTCAAACCTCTCTTGGGGGTTACCAAAGTATTAATGACTTAGTTGCCCCTGGCGGTCGCATTTATGAGCAGCGTAACATCGCTTATGAAGCCTTAAATAGCATTCCTGGCATCAGCTGTACCAAGCCAATGGGGGCACTATACTGCTTTCCTAAAATCGATATAAAGAAGTTCAACATTCATAATGATGAACGTATGGTATTGGATTTATTGGAGCAGCAAAAAATCTTAGTCGTTCACGGCACAGCGTTTAATTGGGCACAACCCGATCACTTTCGCGTCGTATTTCTACCACGCCCTGAGGATCTGAACCTTGCTCTCGATAAAATGGGTCATTTCTTTTCTTCTTACAGACAGCTGTAAATAAACACGTGTTAGACGTCCATATTGATGACTTCTTTAAAGACTGTGCCGTAATTTTACTGCACGGCTTTAAATACTTTCCAGCCAAGCAAGTACTGTATGTTGAAGATATCAGTGGTCCTGACGAGGCAGATGAGTTTGGCTTACACAGCCCAAGACATCTAGCCGCCTTTGGTGCCATTGTTTGGCTTAAAGAGGAAGGATATATCCGTTTTAGTGAAGTAGACCGCCAAGAATCTGTTGATGATTTTGTATTGGCTAGCAAAGCCTTTACTCGCCTTCTCACCGCTGATAGTGCAGATCCTACTACCCGCCTTGCGCAAAAAATCGAGTTTGCTCGCTTGCAGCAAGACTCAAATCTGCTTGCTCGTTTAATGCAAGAACACTTTTTACCCGTCTAAAAGGCCTACCGTTGACTGGAAAGCATCAGCGCTTGCCAAGTTCTATGCTTATAAAGTCAAAGTTTAATCTTAAGAGGCTGGTCATCAGTCAACTTCCTGTTAGAATGTGAATAATTATCATTTACTTTCTTTAGGAAATCTCATGCTCCGTCTCTTATTAGCCCTAACCTTAGTAATTTCTAGTCTTGCTTCGAGCTTGGTTCAGGCTGAACAGGTCAATATTTATTCTTTCCGACAACCGTTTTTAATCGAGCCTATTCTGGCTGAGTTTACTAAAGAAACTGGTATAGAAACCAAAATAATATTCGCCAAAAAAGGGCTTATTCAGCGCCTTGAGCGTGAAGGAGATTTGTCACCCGCCGATCTTGTGCTGACATCTGACTTTAGCAAATTATTACAATTAAAAGAACAAGGTTTAACCCAGACATTTGAGCTTTCTGATAATTTAAGCCACATTCCCAAGCAGTATCGCGACTCCGAAAATCACTGGTTAGCCCTTACCAAACGCGTTCGCAACATATACTCATCAAAAGAACGTACTGGTAATCTTAATAACATTCGCTATGAAGACCTAGCCGAGCCTAAATTCAAAGGTCGCATTTGTACTCGTTCAGGTAAACATCCTTACAACTTGGCACTCGTGGCCTCGATGATTGCTCACCATGGTGAAGCAGATACTGAAACCTGGCTAAAAGGTGTAAAAACTAATTTGGCGCGTAAACCCCAAGGCAATGACCGCTCTCAAGTAAAAGCCATTAAAGAGGGCCTATGCGATATTTCGCTGGGTAATAGTTACTACTTAGGAAAAATGCTGCAGGATCCGCTGCAAAAAGCTTGGGCTAATGCCGTTAACCTGAATTTCCCCAACCAAGAAGATCGCGGTTCCCACATTAATGTATCTGGAGCGGTTATCGCCAAATACGCTCCGCATAAAAAATCCGCACAAGCACTGCTTGAGTTTTTATCTGCTCAGCAAGCACAAAACCTATACGCCGAGTTAAATATGGAATATCCAGTGTCTCCTTACGCACACCCATCCGCGTTAATTAAAAGCTGGGGAGAATTCAAAGAAGATGCCTTGCCCTTAGAGAAAATCGCTCAATACCGCAAACAGGCATTAAAATTGGTAGATAAGGTTCGATTTGATTTATAATACTCACTCTAACAATTGTTATTATTGTCATTGCATTAAAAGTAACCTATCTAAATGAATGTAAAGCGCACTACAAGCCCGCACAAAGCGGGCTTCATTATGTCAGTAAGCACAGCAATTATTTGCTTTGTTATGCTTATGCCCATTATTGCCCTACTTTTCGAAGCGCTAGCAAGCCTAGTAAACCCAAACGATGCCGATAATACTTTTAGCAACTTAGCTGACAGCGTTTTATTTGAATACATTAAAAACAGCTTAGCCATCGTATCCGGAACCTTAATCTTTGCTTGCCTATTCGCGATTGCACCCGCTTGGTGGTGTGCACGCTATGAGTTCGTCGGCCGACGTTATTTGCAATGGATGATGATTTTTCCTTTGGCAATTCCTGCTTATATATCGGCCTATATTTATACCGATGCGTTAGATTACGCCGGCCCAATACAGTCCAGCTTAAGGGCAGTTTTTGCATGGCAGTCACCTGATGACTATTGGTTTTTCGACATACGGAGCCGCTGGGGGGCAAGTTTGATGCTGGGCCTAGCCCTTTATCCTTATATTTTTTTATTGCTACGAAATACCTTCGTAAAAAGCGCACAAAGCCTAACTCAGGCGGCTCAACTAATGGGCGCAAGCCCGCGCAAAATATTCTGGACAATTCAACTACCACTCGCGCGTCCCGCACTGGCCATTGGTTGTACCTTAGTCGCGATGGAATCGTTAGCGGATTATGGCACTGTGCAACTCTTTGCCATCAATACGCTAACGACAGCCATATACGATAGCTGGCTGGTCTATAACAGTCTTGCTAGTGCGGCTAAGATTTCTTGTTTAACATTATTATTTGTCATAATCCTCACCGCTCTTGAAAAAAATAGCCGTAAAAAGCAACTGCACTTTGATAGTCGTACAAGCAAAGCGAATGAAAAAATAATCGCTAATAAGACAAAAGCTTGCATTATCTGGCTATTTTGTGGACTCGTTTTTTGTCTTGGTTTTCTAATTCCTCTCATCACACTGATCGGCTATTGTACGGATTATTGGCTAGAGAACATCAATGGTGATGTTTGGAGACATAGCCAAAGTACTTTTATATTAGCCATTAGTGCGGCCTTTATCGCGACTCTACTGGCCATTTTTTTTAATAGTCAGCAGCGCTTCACCCCCAATACTAAAAACCAAATTCAATTAAGTTTGTCGTCTTTAGGTTATGCCATTCCAGGTACAGTACTGGCGATTGGCATACTGATTCCACTCGGGCAACTCGACATATGGGTTAATCATTTTATTCAGTGGTTAGGCTTCGAAAAAGTAGGTCTGATATTTTCAGGCACCAGCTTTGCATTGATATTGGC
>JBLIME010000207.1:0-3997 GCA_047638515.1 Pseudohongiellaceae bacterium | reverse complement strand
AAGTAGGTGCATTGACACTTGGCACAGGCTTTTGGCTAGTGTGATTGTGAGCCTGAGTTTCTTGCGCTTCTATTTGTTTTTCAAACAAAGCGCCCTGCTCATAATCCGTTAAACCTTGAGGGTTTTCAGAGTGGCCTGTGCAGATTTCGCAACGACAGCCAGTGGTATGGTTAAGTCGAGTCTTTCCGTCAAACGGATTTCCTAAGCTTTTTGAAGTCATGTATTCAATCCTCGGTTTAAAATAATGCTGATCAAAATCGTTAATTTTTTAGACATGCACATTCATCCCTCTACATGCATCTGCCCTTACTGATTGTTAAGTGTTTACTCGCGCTTTCAATTAGCGCGCTTACTCAACCCCTGTACTTTTTTAGTGCGTATTTAAAGTTATCGCAGCAAAATATTTACAAAAGCATCTCGGCTTTTTAAACAATCACCAATCTTTGGGTGTTAAGCGACGAGCACCTGTGACTAACACTATTTATTTTACTTACACAACTGACAAAGCAAGCGGCATGCCAACCGACTTATCCTTGTTAAGCGTATGAAAAATATGGATTTATTTTTCATACGCTTTTTTAAAGAACTACGACATCTCGTTAATTACGAAATGTCGTGATCTTAATTACGAAATATCGTAATTGTGGCTTAAATATTGAATGGTTTTTTACATGGACCATTTTTATAGAGAAATACAAAGGTATGAGCCTAATCAATAAGCCCAATAGCGAATCATCATCTATGATTAATGTTGATTTAGACGCCTCAAAAAATGCTCTGAATTTATCGTTGTATAACCCAGAGCACTTTCAATATTCAGCCACAGCGCAGTTAGTCGTCGATCCGATTGCCGACGCCGTCATCGCTGTCAATCAAGAGTTGTGTCGCCTATTGGATATGGATAGCGAGCACATACAATATATGCGCGTCAGCCAACTATTTATTGGCTGCTTTCCGACTTTCATTGTTTTTACTGAAGAAATAATCAGTCGTGGTAGAGCTTGGAGCGATCAACTTTTAATTGAAACTCAAAATGGAGGAGAGCGCGTCGAAGTTAATGGCCTTTACGCAGCTAATAATGCAGGAATGAAGGTTTATTTTAGTGTGCAACGTATTATCGAGATCGATCAGCACCGGGAGCATGCGGATGCTCACAGACACTACCTGTCAGGCATTGGGCACTGGAATCAAGTGTCGCGCACCTTTCAAGAGTTTGAGCGCGAAAATAGATTGCTGCTCGATGCCGCCGGCGAGGGAATTTACGGAGTCGATGCCGATGGTATGACCACCTTTGTTAACCCAGCCGCACAACAAATTTTAGGCTACACGGCGCTCGACCTGGCTGGGCGCAATATGCACAGTACCGTCCATTACTGCCATTCCGACGGCAGCCATTTTAGTATAAAAGACTGTCCAATCTTTGCCGCTTTTAAAGACGGAGTCGTGCACATCGTTGAAGATGACATTTTCTGGAACAAAGCGGGAGAGCCTATAGACGTTCAATACACCAGCACCCCCATTAATGATAATGGCGTTATTGTGGGTGCTGTAGTCATCTTTCGCGACATATCACAGAAGAAAGCCTCCGAGCGTAAATTAGTTGAAGCGCTTAAAGAAGTTGAGCATTTGAAAAACCGATTGGAAATGGAGAAGGCCTATCTTCAAGAGGAAATAAGTTCAGAGTTTAATTATCATCAAATGATCGGCAACAGTCAGGCACTTAAAAATGCCCTGCAACAAATTGATCTGGTCGCACCAACAGACGCAACCGTCTTAATTCACGGTGAATCGGGCACGGGTAAAGAGCTCATTGCGCGGGCTATTCACGAAAACAGTCACCGTTCAGATAGGCCATTAATTCGGGTGAACTGCGCCGCAATTCCAGTCGATTTATTTGAAAGCGAATTCTTTGGCCATATTAAAGGCGCTTTTACGGGGGCCATCAGCGAGCGTCCTGGGCGTTTTGAGTTGGCCGATGGCGGCACCTTGTTTCTTGACGAGGTGGGTGAAATACCCCTGTATTTACAAAGTAAGTTATTGCGTGTTCTTCAAGAGCAGGAGCTAGAGCGTATTGGCGATAATAAAACACGTAAGGTCGACGTCCGCATTATTGCCGCAACCAACAGAGATTTAAGTGTGTTAGTCGAGCGGCAAGAGTTTCGCGAAGATTTGTATTTTAGATTAAATGTATTTCCGCTACGGTCGATTGCATTGCGTGAACGCCGTGAAGATATTTCATTGTTGACGCAGCATTTCTTAAAGAAAGCCTGTAGTCGCGCTAATAAAGTCGGTCTTAAATTACCCATCACCGAACTTGAAAAACTCGAGGCTTATCACTGGCCGGGTAATATTCGTGAATTAGAAAATGTGATAGAGCGACAAGTCATTCTCGCCACCAGTGATACCATTAGATTTGATACTTCGCTATTAGGGGCAAAAGAAATTTCGATACCCTCCCCTCACATTAATCAACATGTAATAATGACCGAGACAGAACTTAAAAATAAAGATCGCCGCAATATATTACTTGCACTAGAGCGCACTCAGGGTAAAGTCTTTGGCAAAGACGGTGCCGCCGAACTACTGGAGTTAAAGCCAACCACATTGGCCTCACGCATCAAAAAATATAGTATCGATATACGCGATTTTTAACGAAAAATGTGTTTATTGATAAGGTATATAATTTTATATAGCTGCTCTTTTATCGACAACACACTGTGAACTCGATAAGACTCAATTATTATCTATAAGTAAACCTGGCAAGTATTTTAATGAAACACATCATAACTAGCATATAAAACTAATATAAAGAGCCTTATCGGTACCAATTATTCGGTATAAATAATAGCTAAGCGTGTCATCGGCATAGTCGCATCAGCCTGAGGGGTTCCACCAACACCATGTCTTATATGCTTTAGTATGCAATTAAAGTTTCTGCACAGCTTGCTGGCATCAAATACTGACAACGTTAGCAACAGATGCCAAATAATGGCTTAAATATGATCAAAGATGACTATTTATTCACTAGCTGCTTTACCTCCATCTCAGTATCTCTATTGGTATTAGTTTTTTTACTGCTAAGGAACTAAAAAACGCTACGACGTTATTAAAGGAAGCGGATCAAACATTGTGCAAGGAAAAAAACTGGTTGCAACCGATATCAGTATTTTGACGAGACACTTAAAAAATCACATGAAGAAAGTAATCAATTGGAAGTTGATTTAGACCAGGCCCTTAATAGCCGACAAATACAGCCATATTTCCAGCCACGATACTGTCTTAACACCCATAAAATAATTGGCTTATAAGCACTGGCACGGGGCAACATCATATTAGGGGCTTTATATCACCCACTATTTTCGTGCCTTTGGCACAGAGGCGGTCGCTAATCACTAAATTTACGGAGTCGATGATGCGACAATCCTAAGCCCACCTAGCCGCGTTTATCGATATTCAACTCAACCTCAAGCTAGCCATTAATGTCTCTGTTAGCAAGTGCTCAAGTCTACGCTTACTGCACTTAACTCAGCGGCTTTTAAAAGAATATCAATTGAGACCCGAACAGCTAGCATTAGAGATCACCGAATCTGTTTAAGTGGAGCGCTGAGAGGCATCGGCAGATAACCTAGACGCTCTGCATAGATTAGGGGGCAGTATTGCTATCGATGATTTCGGTACCGGCTATTCATCGCTGAATTATTTAACAACTCTGCCTATTGATACTTTAAAAATAGACATGAGTTTCGTGCAGGGAATAGGCGTCGATCGCCAGCAAGAAATCGTCATTCAAGTTATCGTCGATCGAGCCAAACGTTTATTATTAAGGGTTATTGCCGAGGGCATTGAAACTCAGGCACAGGCAGATTTCTTAACAAGCCATGGCTGCGATTACGGTTAAGGTTATTTTTATTCAAAACCCTGCTTTGCCGCAGACGTCCTTAAGATTCTCGAGAAAAATCGTACTGCTTCCATGAAAATAAAAACCTTAGCTTGAGAT
>JBLIME010000206.1:0-4027 GCA_047638515.1 Pseudohongiellaceae bacterium | reverse complement strand
CGGGTAGCTTGACCCCCCTTGGGGGTTTGTATAATATCGCGCAATTTATGGTGTAAATGGAGACCCGTTAAATGAACGACCTTACTAAACTCAACGCAGGTGGGCAGTTGGATTCGATGGACGCCGCCGAGTGGGATGCACGCGTAAATCTTGCGGCTAGTTATCGTCTAGTTCATCATTTTGGCTGGACCGACCTCATTTACAATCATATAACCCTGAGCGTGCCGGGTGAGCCTGGAGTTTTTCTTACAAATCCGTTCGGTCTTAATTATAGTGAGGTTACCGCCTCAAGTCTGGTCAAGATAGATGTTAACGGCAACCTGCTGTCATCTACACCATTTCGCATCAATCGAGCGGGGTTCGTTATTCATTCTGCCATTCATGCCGCTAGAGAAGATGCGAAGTGCGTGTTGCATACCCATAGCCGCGCCTCGGTTGCCATTGCTTGCCTACAAGAGGGTCTTGTACCTATGAATCAGGGCGGGCTCCAGTTTTACAACAGATTAAGTTACCACGATTATGAAGGCTTTGCTGTTGAGGATGAAGAGCGCGCGCGACTCATTGCTAGCTTAGGAGCTAACCACCTACTGATTTTGCGTAATCATGGTGTATTAACGATAGGTGATACCGTGGCTAAGGCATTTCAACGTATGTATTTTTTCGAGCAGTCAGCTCAGCTGCAGCTCGACGTTATGCAAACTGGTCGGCCTATCTGTATGCCTAGCCCTGAGGTATGCGAAAAAACGGCACAGAGCTGGTACGATGGCAGCTCAGACAGTAGCGCTAATGACGATATAGAGTGGGCTGCTTTATTGAGGCTAGCCGACACCCACTATCCGGGTTTTAGAGCTTAAGCTTGCGTTAACGTCGGTGCCTAGTGTGGCTAACGGTTTTTTGCTAGGGTTTTGGTCGCGAAGTTTGGGGCAAAGTTTCAACGCGTATCAGTGCGATAAGCCAGTCATCTGACTTGTCAGTACCAAGCTGCAGTAATTTTTTTTACAGCTCGAATCGAACTGATCAACTCGAGTAACTTGTCAACATTGGCAGCGTCTCACCAAATGAAGCTGTTACCGAGGCCAAGAACTGTGCATTGATACGTTTTGCACGTGAGGGTAGGGGCCAACACTGGTGCCCGGTAAGTGTCGCAATTAAAAAAGCGATGACTTGTTGCGATTCGCAAGCGCGCCGAAGGCTGGCCAATACTTCACCTGGTTCCGTATATGCTATTAAGATGTCATCTGACTGATGGGCCAATCTCTTAAGTGGGCCTCAAAATAAAAAAAATATAAGTTTGTAACTCCCGAGTTTAAGGCTATATTCAAGAGTGTTGTAGTGCTGCTAGGATGCAAGTACTAGCACGGTTGGAGCTCAGTTAGGGCGTTGACATGTTCAAGAATAAAGCTTGAGCCTACAATATTTATAAAATGGAATTAACGAGAGCTTACTGATCAAATGAACTCATCAAGTGACCCAAATTCAAAATTAACGAAAATTCACGTTTCTGGTCTTGCGATAGGGATGAACGTTGTCAAGTTAGATAAAGACTGGTTAGAGTCGTCTTTTTTATACCAAGGTTTTATTGTTCAAAATGGCGAAGATATTCGCCTGTTAGAAGAGGAGTGCCTGCACGTTTGGATTGAGCCTGTGGTGGTAAGCCCTGCTATCGACAAGAATCAGTCACTGCATGTTCTAAACAAGCAGCTCAATCAAAAAACGCGTTATATTAATAAGCTATCGATGACGCATGAATACGAAAAATCGTATGAGGCCTTTAAAAGCTCCCGCCGTAAAACTAAGTCGATTTTCGACAAAATTGCGTTCAGTGATGTCATCAATATTAAAGAGGCAAAAGAGGCCGTAGAAACTTGTCTTGACAGTATCATTCGAAACCCGAATGCAATGTTGTGGATGAGTAGAATTCGAGAGGCTGAAAGCTATACAGCCGATCACTCCCTCAATGTTTGTATTTTATGCATCACTTTTGGTCGCTACCTAGGTTATGATAAAGATGAGCTTTTTGCTCTGGGAATGTGTGGTTTGCTTCACGATGTTGGAAAGATGCGTGTTCCAGAGACGGTGCTTAATAAGGCGAGTAAGTTAAGTGACAAAGAGTGGAAGGTGATGCAAGCCCACGTTATCTTTGGGCGCAATTTACTGATGTCATCCCCAGGTATTGGCGAAAGTGTTGATGTGGCTTACAGTCATCATGAACGTGTTGATGGTAACGGGTATCCGCGAGGCCTAGATGGCACTCAACTCTCTGTTTATACAAAAATTGTGTCCATCGTTGACAGTTTTGACGCAATGACGGCCGAACGCAGCTATTCTAAAGCGATAACTTCATCGGCGGCCGTTAAAGAGATTTATCGATGTCGCGGCACTCAATTTGATGAAACATTAGCCTTGCAGTTTATTGAAATTGTCGGCATGTATCCGCCAGCTACGGTAGTCGAATTGTCAAACGGGTATCTAGGTATTGTTTTAGAGCGCAGCCAAAAATTTCAGCGATTACCTAAGGTATTGCTATTGCTAGATGCAGCTGGCAATAAAGTGAAAAAACAGATAATTGATTTGAGCTTAATTGAAAAAGGCACAATGAGTCGTTCGTTTTTAATTAAGGGCGATCATAGAGACGGCTATAAAGGTCTTAGAGTAGCAGATTATCAAGACTTCATTATGTCGCTAAATTAATGAGATTGATCGACACTGCTCGACATTGCTCGAGGTTAACGTAAATTTATATGGCAAACTAATAGATTCAACGAATGTATTTAATAGGTTTAAGGCTCACGCGCTACCGAGAAAACGTCCAAAATTGCAGGTAGTAACAAAGACATTAAAAAGTCTTAACAATTATTAGTAAAGCTGACAAAGGAACCGGTTTTCTTGAGAATCAGCACCAGCTTCGAATATAAGGGTGGTACCATTTTTTTATTCTCGGCGGCACGATTGCATACCCATTAAAACACTGATGGCGTCATTTGTTACTGGTGTGCATAAAATCGGTTCTCTCGATCGGCTAGGCAGATATTTTTGCACTGCATTTGATAAAAAGCTTAACGGTCTAAGGCGCGTAATACTGACTATTATTGCGCTGTGACAAGCCGAGTATACTTAGGGTACCCTGTGTGCATAAACCACTTATCTCGCTTTTAAGCCGACGTGGGGGCAAGAAGATGCGGTTTTTAGCGTCGACTAACCGCTAGTTTAGCTAGCGGTCATGACTGGTCTAAGCTAGATTAGTTGGACTATTAACAGCAAATAGATCATTCAAAAGCTTGTAACGCTGAGTTATTAGTTTCACTTTCCTAGGCAATTTCACGTGTTCATACTCGTTAGTATACAACCACTACTTATTTGGCTGCCCTGCTTGCTAAGCCTGTGCATATTGCTTTGGACGGTACTAACGGCACCTTGGCGGTATTTATTCTCTGAGCCTAGTCGTCAACACCTATTTTTTGCAGCGTCTTTGGTTTTGGGGTTGTCTTGGGCGACGCTATCGGTCGGTGTTGATCAGCTGTACTCAGTTCACCCACTTATTATCACGTCTGCTGTTTTTATCTTCGGATTGCGTTTTAGCTTGATTTTGGGGGGGCTTGCGCTGCTTACAACACACGCAATAAGCTTGCACTTTTGGGAGAATATCGGTTATCACTATTTAGTTAATGTGGTGACTCCCGCCATAATAAGCGTCTTTATTTTGTATTTTATCGACAAGTTACGTATACAAAATCTATTTGTATATATATTAGGTGGCGGCTTTTTTGGCAGTATGTTGACAGTTATTTTAACGGGTGTAGTCGCTTTACTATCACTTTGGATCAGTGGCTCGTCTTTACAGTATCCGGTGTTCGATAAGGTGTATTTGTTTGCCATGCTTACCTTCCCCGAAGGCTTTACCAATGGCGCTATAATTACTGCGCTAACTGTCGTTCGTCCCGATCTAGTTAAAACCTATGACGACAAATTTTACCTGGACGGTAGTAAGTAGACTCGCATGTGCGTGACGATATTATGGAGCTTTGCC
>JBLIME010000205.1:0-4105 GCA_047638515.1 Pseudohongiellaceae bacterium | reverse complement strand
GACGACTTCAATATCGGTCTCGGCGCTTCTCGAAGTTAAGTGGCAGAACATTTAGCCAGCTGGCTCACCAATTAAATTTATCGATACAAGTCAATTATTGTAAAATAAAGCAGTGATTCTTCCGACATTTACTTTTGCATAGGTATATAACTTCTTAATCGTAGAAAAATATGTTGATCTGTGTGAAAATGCTTGACATGCGTACTATTTAGATGTGTCCGAAAAAAATAACTTGGCTATGGATTAAGGATAGTTTACTTTCCACGGTGCCACCTTAATTTATACTTTTACTATCGGACAAGCTAAGTCTCGGCAAAACCTGAACGAGAGCCCAACTCAGCTTAAACGAGATCTAAAATAAACATGAAGGCTCACTAGAATATAGTTAAACAATATATTAAATAGGTGCAAACCCGTTGCGGGAATTTATCAAGCGTATTTAAAAAACCGCTTCAGCTCGCTTGACACTGACCTTAAACTGGTTGGTGACTGTCTTTTTAAAATGATGATTATTCATTTACGCTACATAAACGCTGACTCAACCTAGTCTCAATTGGGGCTCAACGTTCAAAAACTATAAATACTTAGACGTTTTTAACAATATAATCGTTCGCGATTAAACACGTGCACACACTTAAAATGAATAGCAGCATAGCCTTAAAGAAACTCAACTTACTCTTTGTAGATGATGACATCAGCACTACTGCGGATGCCTATGGTTTGTTTGTCTCGATGTTCAACAGCGTGCTGCTTGCACATGACGCGGTACATGCCAAGCACTTATTCGATACCCATAAAATTGACCTCATAATGACCGACATTAAAATGCCCGGAAGTGATGGTTTAACCTTTGTAAAAAAAGTGCGTGAGTATCATGCCGAAGTACCGATTGTCATTTTATCCGCATTTTCGGATTATGATTATCTGCTCCGCGCTGCTAATTTACGCATTGATGGCTACCTTATTAAACCACTCAGCTTTAAAAAGCTAAGCCCTGTTTTCAAAAGAATTGCCGAGCGTTTGAAATATAAGATTAGCAATTACAGTATTTCATCCAACATACAATTTGATATCAATTCAGGCACGCTGCTAATAGACGGTGCCAGCGTCAGACTCGGTAAAAAAGAACAAGCACTGCTGACGCTACTGATTGAACACTCTCCTAGTATCGTATCTAAAGCACTGATTAAAAATGCCCTGCAAGTTGACGAGGAAATATCCGAAAGTGCTCTGAAAAATTTATTAGGAGAATTACGACGAAAATTAAGTTACAAGGTGATTGAGAATATTCCAACCAAAGGCTGGCGCCTAAAAATACCGGTATCGAACCTTGACTAGACTGCTGCAGAAAATTGTTGGCATTTTTTTACTGAGCTTTATCATCAGTCAGACTTATGCTCTAGAAACTGTCACGCTTCAATTAACATCTCAACATAAATTCCAGTTTTCGGGCTACTATGCCGCTAAAGCCAAGGGCTTTTATGAGCAGGCAGGGCTTACTGTAAATATTCTTGAAGCCACTCAAGGTGTCGATACGATTGATAGTGTATTGTCTAACGAGGCGCAGTATGGTGTAGGAAGCAATAATTTACTACTCGCGCATCAAGCGGGAAAACCCGTTGTCGTACTCGGAGTTATTTTTCAACAGTCGCCCTCTGTATTACTCGCCAAGCGAAAAAATAGTACGCCTAGCATCGAAGATTTAGCCTATAAACGTGTCACCTTAAATGGCCAAAGGGACGAATTAATAGCTTACCTTTTAAAACAAAAAATTGATTTAAAGGCTTTAATTACGACACCTCGCAGCTTCAACATTGCTGCATTAATTAACGATGATGTCGATATGATATCGGCCTATATTACCGACGAGCCCTATCAACTCGAACAGGGCAGTATTCCTTACCGTTTATTTACACCTAGCAGTGCTGGTATCCATTTTTATGGGGATAATTTTTTTACCAGTCGCGCCGAACTGAGCGCGCATCCCGAACGGGTCAAGGCATTTAGAGAAGCTAGCTTAAAAGGTTGGCGTTATGCATTAGCGCATCCAGATGAAATTATTGATATCATTTTAAGCGGCTATTCTACAACTAAAGAGCGTGGTGAACTACAGTACGAGGCCGCTCAGATGATGGACTTAATTCACCCCGAACTCGTTGAAATAGGCTATATGCTCGAAGCGCGCTGGCAACACATTGCAGTGATTTATGAATCTGTAGGCATGTTGCCAGAATCGCCATCACAACAAGACATAGCTCTGACTCACTTTTTATATAACCCCAACCAGCAGCAAGATTTAAGCCTGTTTTATTGGGCGCTGAGTGTCATCCTTGTATTTTTAGTATTGATGTCTTTTACTACGCTCTACTTGGTTAAAAGTAATCAATCATTAAAACAGTTACTTTATTTTAGAAATCACCATGCCAATATTGGCGAGTCGATTAATCATGTATCGCACCAGTGGCAACAGCCACTGAATAATCTGGGTGTGTTACTCATGCAACTTGAACAAACGATCAAATACGAAAAAGCCCATCAAGAAAAATTACTCGACATCTGCGCCAAGTGTAACCGCACTCTCCAATTTATGGCGGATAGCGTTGATTCATTTAGAAATCTAATGAGTACAAAAGATACGAATACAAAAATTAACCTCGCAGATGTTATCGATGAAGTCATTTTATTGCTTCAAGATAATTTTGAACGGCGAGAAATCAGCGTTACTACAGACTTAATGTCATCAATAAATATTAACGGCAACAATACCGAGTTAGCAAACGTACTTTTAAGTATTTTTATTAACGCTCGAGATAATTTTGTAAAAAGAGCGACTGCTCAGCCTAGTCTCCATATTCAACTGACTCAGACACACCAGTCAATTGTGATAACGATTGAAGATAATGGCGGTGGTATTAAAGTGGAGCCTATTGAAAATATTTTTAAGATCGGCGAGACCACCAACAAAATGCAACATGAAGGCATCGGTCTATATATTGCAAAACGTATCATCAGCAATAAATTTGATGGCTGTCTTAAAGCCAACAATCATTACAAGGGCGCATGTTTCACCATAACACTTCCGCTCGCCGCAACTTAAAATTCAACGTCACTTTGTTATTGTCTGAAGTAATGTCAGCCCGAAACTCAAGTTTGTCATTCCCATGATGCAACGACGCTGAGACACTGCAAGCTATCACTCCTCTGCAGGCGTTAACCCTTCTCAAGGATAAGACAGCTAATTGACCTAGATATTGGCTTTCGCCGGTATAGGAAATAGGTCTGATTAATGTAATAAAGGCGGTGAGCTAGCATCATAAAAATGATCGATAAACTAGTTTGAATCCTGAGAACCCGCAGACACAACTTATTAGCAGCAACATCAGCTCAGTCGAGAGGTACAATAGTCATCGTGATCAGGAACTTTATGCACAAAGCCACCGTCAGATAATATCGATGTCAGCAGCAATTCAGCCGAGGATTCATTGCAGACGACAGGGATATTCAAACCGCTACGATCCTTAATAAGGCTTTAATATTTGGGTCTTACGATTATTGTTCGAATGGATCTCAGAAAAAATAAGAACATCGACTCCACCTTATGCGACTTTATCGCCAGGCTGTTAATCTCCACCCATGGAACCGATAAAGAGGCAGATAACATCTTTTCTTAGCGTACTTTTCAACAAATAACTCTTAGTACTCGTGGCGTATAACGAATTTTTCCCAGAATTTTTATGTTTTTTTAGCTTCCCTGTAACAATTTTTTCTAATTGTCGTGGACAACTAATACGATACTTTTTGGACTTTCATGATGCGTACAATGTACTTCATTGCGCAATCTTTATTAAAAGTTATAGTCTCTCATACAAGCATGGCACCTTTACGTTAAACAAGGCAAGGTGCCGTCAAACCTATGACTGAAGAACTGCCAATATTCAACGTACAAACCATAATTTTCACTCTATTCCCACGCACTTTTTAATTCACATCAGATATGAATATCCTAGTGTCGTAACTATAGGCAATGTAAACTAAAAGTTCATATTGCCTTATAAGACAACTTCGAGTAGTTTTTTAGGTTTCACTCAACAGTGGTGATGATAGC
>JBLIME010000204.1:0-4105 GCA_047638515.1 Pseudohongiellaceae bacterium | reverse complement strand
AGCTTGAGTTAAGCCTTAATTAAAATAGTCATTGTAATCGATCCTCGGCTGCTTCGTTAGCCTTAATTAAGCCAGCTTGTTATCGATCACGACCGCTTGAGGTTTCAGAAACTTTGCCTATACTTTAACTATGCTTACCACTATCAAAAAATTCCTAATGATTTTCACTACCGTAATTAGCTGCACATACGCTGGAGTTTTATGGGCTCAAGAGACAACTAAGACCGAAGACGATAGCAGCGAAGAAGCCACAGCGCCGCTACTCGGCGCTGCTGAGTCCGAGCGATTACCAGGACGTCGGCCCCGACTGCAATATCCTGGTAACAATGTCAGCGATAAAGGCCAAATGGAGATGCTTGCCAGACAGCTTGCAGACGGTCTATCTCCCCAGCTACCTGAAGATGCACTTATATGGCTTGAAACGCCAACCAAGGATAAATTTTTAGTCTTGTGGCGGCCAGATCGGTCAGGCATTCCTCGTGGGGCGCTACTTATTGTGCCTTCGGAGGGAGAACATCTAGCTTGGCCAGACACTATTAGGCCTCTACACAACTCACTTCCCGATCACGGCTGGGCCACTTTAGCCGTGAGCCTACCCGATCCGGCGTCCCCACAAATACCCGGCCGTACGCTCCCGGTGAAAAGCCAACCCGATACTCGAGGTGAGCAGTCGGCTGACAATAACGATGACCTCGAGATTAGTGCAACGTCTGGTCTTGTCATTGAGGACAAGCCGGTCGTTGAAGTCAATCAAGAGACCCAAGAAGATGCACAGACGACGAACAATAAACAGCTAGCAAAGCCGCCAGACAGCAGCTCTCCAGAGGTAGTTACCGAGCAACGCCTGGCAGCGGCATTAGACTTTTTGCGCGACAAAGACCAATCCAACATTGTTATCTTAGGTAGTGGTGCTGGCGCTATTCGTGCAAGTAAGTTTTTAAACAACAACATGCCGAAAATGGACAAGCCAAACGTAGGAGCTACAAAACGCTTTAGCGGCATCGTGTTACTCAATAGCCGCAATCGCCTACCGACAATGAAACGTGACTATGCTGACTGGTTTGTCAACTCAGAAATACCTGTACTCGATATTTTTTTGGGCAACGATGTGCGGAACCTGAGGGCTGCCAAAGCCAGAAAAATAATCGCAAAACGAAAACAAATGACACGTTACAAACAAGTCGAAATTAATCATTTAACGGCGACATCAGTGGAGCAGGAAACCGTTCTATCACGAAGAATAAGAGGCTATTTGGGCACTAATACAAGCGGTGAAAACAACGGCATTCTTCAATAGATGACGGTCAATGAAGCATTAGCCTGTGCTCCTTAAATAGCTTGTAATGGCGCATCAATAATGAGGTTAAGAACATAGGTTGATAGGTGCTATTTAATAAGTAGTTTGCGAGTGAAGGTAGGCACAATGTTTGATAAAGTAATCGCTATAACAGTAGGCTCGACACTAGGAAGGAAACCAGTAGTCAGTCATTATTATTGGTCTTAGCTACCTAGCTCGATAATGAGATAAGTTATTAAAGACGATGACCGAGGTTTAAACTGACGATTAGGATTGTACTTTTAAATTGTTGGTTTTAGAGTTTTGATAGATCTTTAGCACTCCGGCTTTTGTAAGCTCTCTTAAATCTATATGCTCACCATCTGATAAATTAAAAAAATTTAGGCTGAACGGATCGATACTCCAGCTATCTGCAGACCTCTCTAAGGCCTCCTCATCAATTATTCTTGTTATATTCTTGTGTCGCACATCGGTCTTCAGTCTAGCCATCAAGCCCTCCAGCGAATCATGCGACCCTTCAATAATCTGGAGGAATATATTTTTGTGCAAATACAAAACCCCAGTAATACCCGCACACTGGTTATTTCTCTTAGACTTTTCATTTATATCTGAAAGTATAAAGTTAATGTCACTATCAATGTCTTGAAAATCACTTATGTAGGCAATAATGTGCATAACTTCTGCTCACCTGACGTTTTGGCCGATAGGCTTAATGCCAATCGGTGCAGAGATAACGATTAATCTTCCACCCTGATTATAGACGAGAATAGGAAATGATCATAATGCGCTCATACACTCAAGCGCTAGAATGTGAGTCTTATCACACAACCCGCGAGGAAGATGACAACTATTATCACTTGTCATTTAAAAATGCTTTACATCGCTGCAATTAAGTTCATAGACATGAAGCGAGCTGTATTACTTAACCAATATGTGCGGATGAAGTGCTAAGGACTACGACTTCTCTTTTACATCTTAGTATCGCTTGAACTAGTAACAACACCAGCAAAAACAGCGCACCTGTCCAATCAAACGTTAACTCTTCATATTGCTCATTTTATTTTAGGAGTCGTACCAAGAACACCTGAATAGCTAAATGAGTAAGAGTGTTCACGCTATCACTTGCGTGACAGCACTCAAACTATCAACAAATTTATAGCCTTATAAGAAATCGGATAAAAGCAGCGACGCCACTATAACCATCTGTTCTGTCAATCGTTTGTTAACGAATGTGACCGCAACATCGTTTTATAGAACTTTAAGAGCACCTCACTATTAATTTTTAAACCTCGCTTGCCCACGTCTCCGATTTTTGTAAGCTCTCTTAAATCGATAGATTCATCACCTGATAAATTAAACGAATCCATACTCCAACTGCCGAAAGATCTGCTTGAAATTTCCTCATCAATAATTTTTACTATATTCGTATGCCGAGAATCTATGTGTAACCGATTCATCAAACACTCTAATACATCTTGAGTCCCTTCAATTATTTGAAGATATATTTGGTTATGTAAAAATAAAACGCCGGTGATCTCTAATCTTTTGTTATTTTTTATAGATGTTTCGACTATATTTAAAAGTATGGAATCGATGTCGCTGTCGGCCTCTAGTTCCGCCCTTGCATAGCAACTACAGAATCGATGATGTAGGTGCCCGAGGTATTTTGGCGATAGCACCAAAGAATGTAACAGCTAGGTGAATCCATTCCGCTAACGTCGTGAAAAACTTATTATCTTGGCGATATGACTATCTTCAGACAACTGGACGTCAAGTCAATGCTTGAATTAATAGAGCTCAGATAATTTAACTCGTTATCGAATAAATATCTAATAAATTACGGTAATAATTTTTATAATCAATGCCAAATCCAAAAATAAATTCGTCGGATATTGTCAAGCCAATATAATTTGGCGTGATAGCGTCGGGAATTCGTCTTGCGGTTTCTTTGTTCAACAACACTGCCACTTTTATAGATGCTGGATTTTCAGCGTCACAGTAATTAAAAACCTCGGTCAACGAAACACCTTCGTCAATCAAGTCGTCGACAATCAATATATGCTTATTGCGCAATTCAATAGCGGGTTTTTTAAGCCAGCGTAGAGCACTCCCAGTATCTTTATCGCCATAGCGACTAACTTGCAGTGCATCAAACTGTAGGGGAAAATTCAGTAATGGTAATAAGTGCGCACAAAAAATCATACCGCCGTTCATAACGCACAACACCACTACCTCTTTTTTTATCGGTTCGTATAAAGTTCGAGCAGACTCACGGTCAAGCGCTAGGTCGGCATGATCGGGCGTATCTGATGTGTGTAAGTATGCAGCGTTAATGCTGACGGCTAAAGCTTTTATCGCCTCTTGTAATTTATGTTGGCTTACAAGCTTTCGAGTGTTGTTAACATTCAACTCGGGGGTCGGGTTAAATGATGAACTGATGAGGGTTTCGAACATACTATTTTGTACATTAGTTAATATGGATGCGCTGCTTGTCAGAATTCTACCTTAAATATGCTCAAACCAATAACACTCTGTCAATCTTTTTGAGAACACTCTGATTTAACTTACACCATCTCAGTTTTTGAAAAAAACATCTTGGACCTTGTTATTTATCGATGCCGAGTTGCCTATGTTTTTACAAAAATTAACTTAATCAGCTTTTATCACCCCATCAGTGCTGTTCTAAACATATTCATCAATGGGGCTTAACTATAAGAGTTAGCGATGAGAGTTACTATGATGATCCCCTTCATACTTATGAATTAGAAAGTTTTCTTCTCGCGAAGACCTGACCTCAGCTCAACTAGG
>JBLIME010000203.1:0-4134 GCA_047638515.1 Pseudohongiellaceae bacterium | reverse complement strand
GCTGGCTATTGGTTTAACCACGCGCTTTTTTGGTCGTCAATCGGGCCGAGAATGGTTCAGAGCAAGCCTTGGTCAAATCACTTATTTTGATGATCGAAAAGTAACGCTGACCAATATCGAACAAGTCGATGACAGCTCTCTGATCGCGGCCCAATTGACGTTCAACCCCACAGCTAACTGGCGCATGAGTAGTGATATACTTTTTGACGACACAAATGACGAAATCAACACAGGTAATTTCAAGATAAAGTATCAAAACCAAAGCAATCATGTTTTTAATGCTAACTATCGTTTTGTCAGAGGCGTAAATGATATAAACGTCAGGCAGGTCGACATGGCTTTTATCACCCCACTATTCAGCCAACGCTGGCATTTACTCACCTACAGCGCCTACGATACACTGATTGAACGACAAATCGATACTGTTGCTGCGATCGAGTATAATGGTTGCTGTTATCGCGTAAGGTTAGGTTACAGAAATGAGTTAGATACCGCTCTGGTTAATAGCCTTGCCAATGAAAATCTCCCCTACGATGAGCAGATTTTTATCCAATTACATCTAAAAGGTCTGGGTGGCAACAGCAAGCAACTCGATGCTTTACTAACGGACAACATCGATGGTTTCTCGGAGTGGAAAGGGGTTTACAGTCAATAGTTGATTTTTGGCGGCAACCCTTTCGCAGGGGTAGCTAAACCTTAATCTCCCAAAAAACTCATCTAAACAGCACGACAACTGGAATACACAAGAATAAATAATATGCATCGCATCCAAATATTGCTACACGTTTTATTGATCTCCGCCGCACTTTGCTTCATCAACATTGCACAGGCTTACGAGGCCCTCGACAGCACGGTTGCGGTGGTCGCAGACGACGTCATTTTGCGCAGCGAACTCGATCAGCGCATCGAACACCTATCGCGCAAACAACCCAACATTGTGATTAACGAGCGCATCAAAGCCGAGGTGCTTGATCAACTCATCACGGAGAAGCTTCAGTTGAGAATCGCTCGACGCCTCAACCTCAAAGTCTCACCAGAAGATATTCAAGCGCGCATCAAAGCGATAAGGGCCCAGGCGCAGTCGAACAATATGAGCTTTGAGGAATATTTAATCGGCGAGCACATCACCGAAAGTCAATTACGCCAGTCAGTTATTGACTCTATCGCTCTACAGCGAGTACAAGAGGGTAATGTCAATAATCGCATACAGGTAACAGAGCGCGAAATTGACGAATATCTTAGCTCTACTGCAGGGCAAGATTGGCTGAAAGTACGCTTTCGTCTATCTCATATCCTACTGCCTTTCGAGACTAATAAAGAAGCAGAAAGTATTCGAAAAGCCCAAGAAATTATCCAACTATTAGCTACCACCAATCAAAGCTTTACCAGTCTCGCCGTTGCCCATTCAAAAGGGCCCAATGCCAGCAAAGGTGGTGACCTTGGTTGGCGTGCTCAGGAGCAGTTGCCCAGCTTATTTGTCGAGCAAGTTAATGCTTTACAGCTCAGCCAGGTGACGGCCCCTTTTCGCAGCAATGCAGGTATTCATATTCTAAAATTAATAGAGCGCGGTGGTGTAGAGCCGGTAATGGTCAAACAGTTTAAGGTTCGACACATTCTTATTAAGCTCAGCGCACTATTTACCGATAGAGAGGCAAAAACCAAAGCTGACACTATTTACCAACAAACTGAGGACGGTGTTGATTTTAAAGAACTCGCACGCGATTACTCTGAAGATATCAGCAGTAAACAATCCGGTGGCGATTTAGGTTGGTCTCGCCCAGGTCAGTTCGTGCCCGCCTTTGAGCAGGTCATGAAAGCAACCCCCGTTGGTCGGACTAGCGAACCCTTTCGCTCTGAGTTTGGCTGGCATATTCTGAAAGTCGATGCGAGGCGAACCAAGGATATGTTCAATGTGGTTAAACGCAATCAAGTCGTCAGTATTTTACGTCAGCGTCGCTTTCAAGACGAGTTACAGCAGTGGATTAAAGAACTGCGTGAAGAAGCGTACATAGAAGTACTAATTTAATGTCGACTCAATCATCGAGCAAGCTGTACATGCACACCAACAACAGCATTAAACGCTTTGCGTTTACACCCGGCGAGCCCGCCGGCATTGGCCCAGATCTAGCTATTATTCACGCACAACAGATTAACAACTACGAGTTAACCGCCTTTGCTGACCCCCAACTTATTCGCGCTCGTGCCCAGCAATTGAAGCTGCCCATTATCTTGAAGTACGTTGACCTGAATGCGCAGCCTACAGCTCTCGCAGCTCATGAACTCGGCATTGTACCCGTTTCATTAGGAGCTCCGGCTATGGCCGGCATTCTCAATAAATCTAATGCGCATTATGTATTACAGTGTCTAGATGCCGCTATTGCCAGCTGTCAGGCACAAACTTCTCAAGCGATGATCACCGGCCCTATTCAAAAAAGTATCATCAATGATGCCGGTATCACCTTCAGCGGTCATACTGAGTATCTAGCGGATAAAACTCAGTGCGACAAAGTAGTCATGATGCTGGCGACACAGGGGCTTAAAGTCGCATTAGCGACTACGCATCTGCCTTTAAAAGATGTGGCAGCTGCCATTAACGAGCAGTCTCTGACGGCCGTTATTAAGATTTTACATCACGATCTAATCTACAAATTTGGCATCGCTCATCCAAAAATACTGGTTTGTGGTCTGAATCCCCACGCGGGAGAAGGCGGACATTTAGGCCGCGAAGAAATCGACATTATCATCCCGACATTAGCCAAACTGGCTCGAGAGAATATTCACTGCATAGGACCATTGCCCGCAGACACTTTATTCACACCCAAGCATCTTGAAAGCGCCGATTGCGTGCTGGCGATGTATCACGATCAAGGCTTGCCGGTTTTAAAATTTAAAGGTTTTGGGAATGCCGCCAACATTACTTTGGGATTACCTATCATCAGAACATCAGTCGACCATGGTACCGCGCTAGATCTTGCCGGCATGCCCTTCGACGAGAGTGATGACAAGCAAAAAATAGATGCGGGCAGTCTTAGTACCGCAATTGCTTTCGCTCAGCAAATGGCTAATAGCTCCTTATAATTCGTTCGGCTTCGACACCACATTTTACGCTTAACAAGGCAATACAACATCATGGCAGCGAACATCTCACAAGAGAATAACTCAGCCTTTAAACATCAAGCAAAAAAACGTTTTGGCCAAAACTTCTTAAATAATATTGACATTATCGAGCGCATTGTACGCACGATTGCACCCTCAGCTAATGACAATCTTGTTGAAATTGGACCAGGCCAAGGTGCCATTACGGCACCACTATTAGTCCAGTGTCCGAACTTAAATGTGATTGAAATAGACAAACATTTAATTCCCATCTTATTGGCACAATTCGCTAAGTATAGGGGCTTTAAGATTTACCAAGAAGATGCTTTAAAATTTGACTTTGCTACTCTTGCGACTGAAAAGCCCTTACGAATTGTGGGAAACCTCCCTTACAATATCTCTACACCCATTATTTTTCGTCTGCTTGGGTTTCAAAATAAAATAGCCGACATGCATTTTATGCTGCAAAAAGAAGTCGTAGAGCGCCTAGCTTCGACTGCTGGCGAAAAAAACTATGGTCGACTCAGTGTAATGGTCCAATATTATTGCCACGTGGACAATTTATTTGGCGTACCACCCGAGAGCTTCACACCGCAACCTAAGGTCGACTCAGCTATCGTTCGCCTCACGCCTTTTAAGACGCTACCCTTCATCGCTGAAGACGTAGGTGTTTTTAGTAAATTGGTTAATGTTGCGTTTCAACAGCGCCGCAAAACACTGCGCAATAGTCTTAAGCAGCTGCTCTCAAAAGAGCAAATAGATTCTTTACCCGTGGATACAAGCTTGCGTCCAGAGAACATAACACTTGAAGAGTATGTTAATATTAGTAACTTGATTAGCGCCGAAGATAGTTCAGACAAGTAGAATGTTCCTGCATTTATTTCAGCAAAAAAACTATCGATTAACACTCACCCAACACCGACTGTAAATGGACATTATGCCTAGACCACCACTCGACATTAACTCTATCACTATTTCTATAGAGACCGCTTATTTGGAGCAGCACTCTGAGCCACACAATAAACGTTTTGCCTTTAG
>JBLIME010000202.1:0-4200 GCA_047638515.1 Pseudohongiellaceae bacterium | reverse complement strand
AGTGTCGGAGTCAACGCGGTATCGGTGAAATACTTTGCAGTATTTGTCAGATTATTTAAGTGATCGTCTTCACTAAGCGATTTATTATCGGAGTGTAGATTAAAGCTGGCGCCAAGTGCATGTATTTGACTGACTTCAGCGCCAATAGCGATACCCGTCGCTGGCGGTATATAACCTTCGGCACAAATTACACTCTGCAATTGATCGTAAGGTGCTTGGGATTTCAAATAACTGATTTGTCCACGTACGGACTTGATTGGCAGCCAGCTAGTTTGCTCAAAGCGACTTGCGTCGGCCGCATTAGCAATAACGACACGGTCGAAACTGTGAGTCCACAAAGTTGTAGTCTTAGTTGGCTCGTGTTGCAGTCCTCGCGAGGGCATTTCTACACCTTTTAACAACCAACCAGCAGAGTCGTCCGACTGCACCAGTGATTCGACCAACGTATTGTTAAGTACAGTAATGTTTTTATGGTTGCAGAGCTTTTGGCAAAGTGCTTGGGGCTTTAGCCAGCCACATAGAGGGAAGTAAAGGGCACTGTGTTGAATCGCAACATTAGCCACGGCGCTTGCTTGTTTAGCATTAACGAATTTTATAGCCGATGCGGCTTGTAATATACTGTTAATAGCGTGATGGTTTTTTCGAGTACTGTCGTTGTAGCTTAATTGTAAGACACCACAACGGTCGCCAACGTCCTTCCAATAATCTCTATAAAAATGTTGTGCGTGTAGAAGTGCCTGCAGATTGAAGTCGCTGAGTGTCTGTGCATGGGCAGATAGCTTTGCATAAAGCACCCCTTGAGGATTTCCTGATGCCGCTGATGCGATGGTCTCATGTCGATCAATTAAGGTGACTTTAAAGCCACGTTTCGCGAGCGCATTGGCTGTGTGGCAACCAGCGAGGCCCGCTCCAATAATAGCGACAGATTGATCTTTTTGCAGCGCTTGAAAATTGTCGACTACAGCCCAGGGGGTCAAGTTTACTGAGCGTTTAGATTTTTTGTGCGGTCGCAAGCCCGCGGGTGGAGTGAGCGATGGAATTGCGGTTAGATTTTTTCCAGTACCTGACAACTCTTCAGTTTTATGCCGATCGGTGCTAAAGGTGCCGTACAACAATTCTCTTTTGCGACCAAATCCAGGCGCCTTGACAACATCGAAGCCTGCTTCGCCTAAGTTACACCTAACCGCACTCGCCGACGTGTACGTTGAAAAAGTGGTGGTTTTTTTGCTAAGCAAAGCCATGGTATTGAAAAGCGATTTTGTCCACATTGCTGGATTTTTGGCGGGACTAAAGCCATCTAAAAACCAGGCATCGACTCCTCCCCAGCTAGGTTTTGTGGCTGCTAGGCCTGTAGCGGTGTCTGGTGGAACTTGGGCATCGTGACTATGCAATAGTTGCTTGAATCCTTGCTCAGCATCGTCGACTAGCAGCAGTAGGCGCACATTGCCGAAACTGAAGCTCTTATACTGCGGGGTTTGGCTGGAGGTAAAACCGGCCTCATAGCTTTGACAGAGTTCATCAGCCAGGTTCGCAAGGCTTGGCCATGTCGCTAAAGAGCGCTTTAAGTCCGCGGGTAGTAATGGGTACTTATCAACGCTAATAAAACTAAGTTGCGCACTATTAGGTGCGTTTTTTAACCAGTGTTGCCAACAACTTAAAAAATTGAGGCCGGTACCGAAGCCCGCTTCGGCAACAACAAAAGAGGCATTCTCAGTTAAGTCTTTGAAACGTTGTGTTAGCTGATTGTGCTTTAAAAAAACATAGCGGCTTTCTGCCAAGCCATCTTTTAAAGAACAATAGGTGTCCTCGAACTGATTTGACACTAAGTTACCCGCCCCATCCCAGGTAATTATTGGGGCAACAGCTGCCGATTGTGAGCTGGGACTAGCTTTACTGTGTGTCATATCGGTCATAGGGTGTGGCAAGAACTTGTTATCAATTGCTAGAGCTGAAACGTCAGTTTAAGTTGCTCGCACCAGAGCGCAATACGTTCGTCGGTTTTGTCAAACTGATTTTCGTCATCTAATGCGAGTCCAAGAAATTGGGTTTTTTCTTCATTTAATGCCTGTGAAGTCTCAAAAGTATAGCCACTGTTGGGCCAGTAGCCTATAACTGTGGCGCCTAGTAGTAGAACTTTGTTATGTAGAAACCCCATTGCATCTAAAAACCAATCTGGGTAGCCAATTTGGTCTCCCAGACCAAAGATTGCCACGGTTTTTTCGGCGAATTTGATGCTATCAATGTCATCCCAGATCGCTTCCCAATCCTCTTGAAGCTCACCGTAGTCCCAAGTGGGGATGCCAAAAATTACTTGTTGATAGTGATCTATCTCATCAACAGCGGTGTCGGCAATATTAAAGAGATCAATATTTTCTTGACCAAAGTACTGCTGTATTTTCTCTGCACTCATCTCTGTATAGCAAGTTGAACTACCATAAAAAAGTCCGATAGGGGCTCTTTTCATTATGAAATCTCTTCGTTACGTTACTTAAATGGCGCCATTAAAATCGAGCTGGCGCCAAGCTTCATAGACAATCACAGCGACCGAATTGGATAAATTCATACTGCGACTGTGGGGTTGCATAGGTATACGCAACACATCATTGATGTGTTCATGCCCTAAAATCTCTGAGGGCAACCCACGGGTTTCCGCGCCGAATATGACAAAGTCATTCTCTTTAAAAACAACATCTGTATAACTGCGTGTACCCTTGGTGCTAATAGCAAATAGTTGCTTAGCTGGCGTCACTGTGGTGCCAGCTACGTCACTGGTAGTAGCGTCAAATATGGCAGCATCGAGAAACGCTTGCCAATTTCTGTGGCGAATAACATTGGCCCATTCGTCGTAATCTAAGCCGGCACGCCGCAGACGTCTATCATCTAGCTCAAAGCCCAAGGGCTCAATAAGGTGCAATGTACAACCTGTATTGGCTGCTAGGCGAATAATATTGCCGGTATTGGGTGGGATTTCAGGTTCAACTAAAACAATATTTATCATAAGGCGCGGTATATCTAGTTAATAAAGAAAGTCTAACCGATGACTGCAACACAATGAATATTAAAGCCTCTGATGCCTAGGCCTATTCTTCGAAATGGTGAGAACAAAGATTGGTTGATCAAACGATGCTGTCAATCTAGCGTTAAACATAAATAGAACTACGATCAGATTAGTTTATGGGTGTTACCCGTTTTATAAGGTACGGCGAGTGCTGTTTTAAGATGCTAGCGCATAAAAATAAGTATGCTGCGTCTCTTTTTCGCAGAATTAACTGTTGCATAAGAGCTAAAATTTCTTGTCTAAGAGACCTATCTAGCGTCTCAATTGTAACGTATCGAGCCGCGCAGTGACATCTATAATAGATACTGAGTCGATCATCGAAGCCGGGTCTAAACACAGCGATTAAGTGATTTTTTTATTAAAAAAAGCCCGCTAGGTTAAGAAAGCTTTAATAGCCTAGCTGGTCGTCTAGCAAGGGTAGTCTTATCGAGGAGGCCACTCAAGCAGTGATTATATGGATGACATTGGAGACATAATAAACGATTATTGATCGTCATTATCACTAAGCGCTGATTATTAGTCATGATTTCATTAAATAGTCATTTTTATCGGTTTCATTTCTCAAGCCGTGCTGTACTATCGCGATTTTTATAACCACTTCCTTAATGTTGGCGCATAAGCGTGGTGTAAATAGGGCGGTAATAGATAGTGTCTGTATCGATGCAGTCGTGCATTGGTCGGCGATGACATCATATCAGCTGCTGTGCGTCATTAATGAACTCTGCGACCCATTTAAAAAAGTGATAGTCTAAGCTGTCGAATGCCCATTAAAGTCTTCAGATCAATGACTCTGTCGCTGAGATAGATTGAGGCGACTAATCAAGTAATTATAATCAAAGGTGAATTAATTGAAAATTGATATATATACCAGTGTTAAAGATGGCAGCAAATACTTATCTGTCGAGAAAGGCACAAAGTTAGACGGCTTAACCTTGTCGAGTGATATCGACAAGGATTTACTGAGTTTATCGCCGTTCAAAACCCGCTTAGAAATAGATGAGAGTAAAGCGCATCCAGCGCTTGACTATAAAGATATTGTTGAACAAATTAAAGCTAAGCACTACGCAGTTCACGGTGCAAAAATGTCAATTAATTTAACAGTGGCTGATTAATCTATGCCGGATATTCAAATTAATAAAGAG
>JBLIME010000201.1:0-4204 GCA_047638515.1 Pseudohongiellaceae bacterium | reverse complement strand
AGACGATTGACTGTTTGTGCCGGTACCGTATGTGGTAAATTAGCAAGTAGAACGACGTTGCGAGCAATGTTAAAGCCCTGCTCACCGCGCTGCATTACGCAACCCCAAATCACATCATCTATTTCAGCTGAATTTAGTGCGCTGTTACGCGCTAACAAACCATTGATTAAATCTGCGCTGATATCGTCGGCTCGACGATGACGAAAGCAACCATTTTTTGATCGTCCCATTGGCGTACGTGCATAATCTACGATTACCGCTTGCGTTGGATCTAATGCCACGATGTCTCTCCTCATTCAAAACAGTTAATTTAAACTGTGTAATAAAACTTGTTATCATTTGCTAACTGTTGAATGCCATTAGTTATGTGGTAAAGCGCACCTAAGTCCTCAAAAGGCTTTGCTAACGCACAAAAGTTTTCAGCACCCAAGCTGTCTAACCAACGAAAAACGCCCCCTCTAAAGGGCGGAAAGCCAAGACCATAAACTAGCGCCATATCGGCCTCAGCTGGCGATGCAACGATGCCCTCCTCCAAGCAACGCGCTAATTCAGTCGCCATCGGAATCATCATTCGCGCTATAATTTCTGCTTCTGAAAATTCTCTACGTACAGCAACATGAGGCTCTAAGAGCTCATAGACCGCATCATTCACTAACTTTTTAGGCTTACCTTTTTTATCCCGTAGATAGTCATAAAAACCTTTACCGGTCTTTTGACCATAGCGGTTAGCGCGAAACATGATATCTGTTGCAGAAGTGAAGTCTCTGCCCATGCGTTCGGGAAACCCGTCGGCCATCACTTTTTCAGCATGCACACCGGTATCGATACCAACTACATCTAATAAATAGGCTGGCCCCATCGGCCAGCCCCAACGTTCCATAACCTTATCGATCTGTTGAAAATCAGCACCATCGCGCAACAACATAGCGAAGCCCGCAAAATACGGGAACAGCACACGGTTGACTAAAAACCCCGGGCAATCGCGCACAACAATGGCTTTTTTACCCATTGCATTGGCATAAGCAACTGTTCGCGCGATAGCGGTGGCGGATGACTGAGCACCTCGGACTACCTCGACAAGGGGCATCGCATGCACAGGGTTAAAAAAATGCATACCACAAAAGTTTTCTGGTCGCTGCAAACCCTTGGCCAACAGATCGACGGAAATAGTCGATGTATTAGTGACAAGCACCGTATCGTCAGAAACTTTTCCCTCAACCTCTACAAGCACGGCCTGCTTAATTTTAGGATTTTCTACAACGGCTTCAACAACAATATCGACATTAACAAAGCCATCGTAGGTCAAGGTCGGCTCGATACGATTAAGCACCTCACCCATTTCACTGGCCGTCATACGACCACGTTCAACACGCTTATTAAGAAGCTTGT
Organism: Pseudohongiellaceae bacterium; assembly: GCA_047638515.1. Lineage (GTDB taxonomy): Bacteria > Pseudomonadota > Gammaproteobacteria > Pseudomonadales > Cellvibrionaceae > CANLBN01. The sequence goes on along the minus strand of JBLIME010000201.1, from coordinate 2,815 downwards.
TGGCTTCGGCAAGGCCTAAATCAATACCGGTCTGAGTAATGTCTTTCATTTTGATCGAGACATTTTTAAGTGCGGACTGATAGGCAATACCACCACCCATAATCCCTGCGCCCAGAACTGCCGAGCGCCCGACGGCTTTATCTACACTTTTAGCAATTTTCTTAGCTTTTTTGGTAATAAATTGATCGTTGATGAACAAGCCAACAAGAGCCTTGGCCTCTTGACTCTGCGCCATTTTTATAAAAGTAGCGGTCTCGAGTGCGAGTGCCTCGGTGCGCTGACAGCTCGCCGCCTTTTCTATGGTGCTTACAGCCGCAAGCGGCGCAGGGTAATGCTCTCCAGCTTGGGCACCAACAAAGACTTTTGAAGTGGTCAGGGCCATGGTTAATTCAATTTGATTGTGCCTCAGTGGCGATTTTTTTTTGACCCGTCGAGCTTGGTAGTCGAGGCTGCCGTCTATACACCGTAGCAATGTTGTTAGCGCAACACCTTTGAGCTTTTCACTCGAGGTCACAGCGTCTAAAACACCAGCTTTTAATGCATCCGTGGCAGAATGGTGTTGGGCGCCTGCAATCCATTCAACCGCTGTCTCTATACCGGCTATACGTGGCAGGCGGACGGTGCCACCCCAACCAGGGATAATACCTAAACGCGTCTCCGGCAGACCAATACTTGCCAACTCTGAACCAATCCGATAATCACATGCGAGGCAAAGCTCGCAACCACCACCTAAGGCAAAGCCGTTGATAGCTACAACAACAGGGAAAGGCAGGTCCTCTAGGCCATTAAAGTTCTCATTACTTGTATCTAGTATATTCAGAATACTCGCCTCACCCTCTGCAAAGGCTGGGGCAAATGCCATAACATCAGCGCCGGCGAAAAAAGCCGCCTTAGCGCTGGATATTAGTAGACCTTTAATGCCAAGACTGGATTTTAAGGCGACTAACGCGGCAGCTAAGTCGGCGACTGTCTGCTGATTAAAAATATTGACGGAGCTATCTTGCACATCGAAACACAATTCTGCACAGCTATTTTCGTCGACGGTTATCGATAAATTTTTACTTTGATACAGCATAACTACCTCTCGATCTGCTTAATAAATTCTTGTTAATGGCCCTTACGTTTGTAGAGTCTTACTAGTAGATAACACTGTTCCGATGACTATTTTGCTGGTTTTAATGAGCCATGTTTAGTGGTTTATTATCTGCCAATAATTTGATTCTAGCAAAAAAATAGAGCGATCGCTCACTTTTAACATAGTATCAAAAATTCTGCATAGATATATTATTGACCTTTAAATTTTTATTCCCAATAACAAGTCATTTAGAAAATACTGCGTCTTAAGATAAAGTCACCTTACAAAATCTAAAATGTAACGCCTAGCTGCGCTTGACATTACCGCTAACCGCTCACACTGAGGGGTAAAACTGATGAAGGCATTATGCCAAATTCGGTTTACAAATTCTTGTATGACCTCGAACTCGAAACAAATTCAAAGCCAGCATTAGATATGACAATAGATATGTATAAAGGATCTAAAGCTGTGTTGATTTTATTATTTGTAGTCGAGTTAGCGAATTCGTCTGCCAGATAGCGTGATTTTGTATTTTTAGAGTAGGTGTATTGCAAAAGACAAAGGCGCTTAGTCGTGTAGAAGCTACGGAGGCCACTTATTAGCAGATACAAGTGTAAAGTGGCGAAAGTTAGGTTCACTGCTCCAAAAGCCATATACACATTTTGAGCGATACCTCAGCACTCGCGATTATTTAAATAACCGTCGCCGATAGGCCGCACTGAACTTTTAAAAATAAACGTAACGACGGCACTTTAAATAGTTTACTTTTGAGCTCTATTACTAATAATCATTAACAACCACTAGATTAAAATGACCGAGTAGTTGGGCAAGAATTTGACCTTGATCACTGCCATTGTAACCTCCTCTGCTGTGCCTCAAGTGGACTCGCTTTAATCTACGTTAACCCTGTATTTTAACTTTATTTTTATGCGTGAGTTAACACTTTAACGAACATCTTAGGCCATTTAGACGTCATAACACCAACAACATATTTAATAAGTAAACGTAAACTGATAGAGATCTATAGATGCCACACTCACCATTTCATCAGTAACCTCAAAAAGCTCCAGAGCATCGAAGCAATCTCGACTCTTGTTAAGACCAAGGGATTTAACATAGGCACTATTAATTGAAAAATAATAAACCTCGAGTCGACTAATCCAATCTAATGAGACTTTAGAACTCTCGGTATAGAATTCGTTATCAAACGCACAGTCATCGACAAACAATAATTTTTCGCTCAAAAAAAGGACCTTGGCAGATTGAATCATACAGATTAAATTTAAAAGCCTTTCATTCATAACTAGCACTGTCATTTCTACTTCCTAAGATGAAAAAAATAATTTTTGGGTTAAAGTCTTTTAATATTAATTCGATAAACCCTACACTGATGGCCAAACAGATAAACGTGCAAATTGAATACGACAGTCAAATAAACCACTTAAAAATACCATCATGTCGAAAGTTATCCGGCGCCCGCTACCAACAATTTATGTATCGATACTTTAGCGACTTTATTTTAAGCCACTACAACTAGATTATCATTAGCTGCACTTGCGTATGTGCTCAATGATCAAATTTTCGCTATCGATTCGCTAGCTAACATAATTTATTCAGTAACTTGACGCATAGATAATTAGAAAATTGTGACGAAAAAAGTTGCTACTTAATATTTCAATTCGCTTTCAATCAATTGCAAGTTTATGTCTATTAATTTTTTATCGTGTTTTATGTGAAGCG
>JBLIME010000200.1:0-4318 GCA_047638515.1 Pseudohongiellaceae bacterium | reverse complement strand
AGGCAGTATGCGGAAAGGTTTCAAAGCTTAAATAGCCTTCTTCACCGGAATCACCGTTTTGCTGTCCCTGTAATATACGCGCGGCAGTGAGGGTAGACACGCCCATACCGTCACCCACAAATAGAATGACATTTTTTGCTTTTATCGGTGTGGCGGCCGCAGTTTTAGTAGCGGTTGTAGCCTCAGCATCAGTATACCAAGGGTTATTAGACTGATGAAAAGGTAATACTAAAGCAGCGGCATTTGCTGCAATTGCCATGGGCAAAATCCCTGACAATAGGGCGGATCTTATACGCATTTTAAGGCTCCTGACCTGGAAAACAATTTTCCTGTATTAGGTGTTTTGTGATTGGGTAAGAGATCCCATAAAAAACCAGTATTGTTACTAGGCATCACTTACCGTCATAAATCTTAGAGTCAAAGCTTTACAGTTTAGTGGCGCTTATATGGAAGTTTTAAGACGGAATGATGACATTAGCGCAGGCTGATTGGTGTTAAGGGTGTAAGCGGCTAACTGGGCTTTAGGTCTTTTCCCCTTAATGGTCTATGAGTGGACTTGAGTGGATCGCTGATTTTTACAGTCGTAAATAATTAAAAGTTTACGCGGTGTAACTTTTTTGGTAGATTCAACGCTATAATTAGCTAATCTTGCGTCGACACGGATTAGTACATTTTTAGATCTTGTCTGGTATAAAAAATGAATAATAAAAGCTATGGATTTTGTGCTTCAGTTATTGCCTGCGCAATGCTATCGACGTCTCTCTACGCCGCGCAGCTAGAAGAGGTTATCGTTACTGCGCAAAAGCGTCAGGAAGATATGCAAACAGTGCCGGTCTCGGTCTCGGCCATCACCGCCGACCAACTCCTCGATATTGGTTTTAACGACATCACTGATATTGCAGCCCAAGTACCGTCGCTTATCGTACTCACTAATATTAGTCCACTGGCGACCACTTTCCGGATTCGCAATATTGGTAATGCTGGCAATATACCGAATTTCGAGCCTGCGACTGGCCTGTTCATCGATGGCGCATTTCGATCTCGCTCTGGTATTGGGATTGGCGATTTAGTCGATGTCAGTTCTGTTGAAGTTTTGAAAGGACCGCAAAGCACCCTTCACGGTAAGAACGTGACCGCCGGTGTTATTAGTATTCAAACTCAAGCCCCTACCGAGCAGTTGGAAGCGATGGTTGAGGTGAACCTTGGTAGCGATGAATTACGCCAAGTTAAGTCTTATGTCAGCGGTCCTTTAACTGATTGGCTTAGCGGACGTCTAAGTGTCGTTGATACTAGCCGTGGCGAACTTATAGAAAATGTTGCCGGTCCCGATGCAGATGGTTTGAATAGCTATGCTGTCCGAGGTCAGCTCCGAGCAGATTTTTCCGATAAGTTGAGTGCGCGTCTCATTGTCGGATACTCCGAAAAAGATATGAATACTTTGACCGGCGACGTTTATTTAAGTGAGGAGAGCCAACGTATTGTCCGCAACGCTGGCGGTACTGTGAGTATTCCCAATGACCCTTCGGATAGACTTCTCGAATACAGTGACGGCAGCTCCTACGAAGGTGATGCCAACGATATTATTTTAAACCTAAGTTACGCTGGTGACGGCTATACCGTGACCGCTATCAGTAGCTACGATGACTACAATGGGCTTAGTTCTTTAGAGGATGTAGAACAATTTAGCTTGAAGGTCGCTGAGTTTTACGACAGACAGCAGGGTAGTTCGTTTTCCCAAGAATTTCGTGTTGCCTCAGATGGCGGCGAAGATTTTAATTGGCTATTTGGTGGCTTTTATTTCACCAATGAGTTTATTCGTGGAGATAAATCTCGGCCCGAATTTATTGCCACTGAAGATGTTGAAGCCTACGGTGATGCCATTGTTGATGAGTTGATCGCTGGCGGTGCACTGCCGATTAACCAATCTGCTGTAGTGATTCCTGCGTTCGGTGTAGATGGTGATCGCGGGGATTATTATATCACTCAAGATACCGATAATATTAGTCTCTTTACTAAGCTGGATTTTGATTTTAATGAGAAGTGGAAGGGCGCGCTAGGGCTTCGCTACTCCTATGAAGACAAGCGCGGCACGGTAAACCAAAGTAATCAATTATCGGCTTTGGGTTGTGTGCCACCCACCAATTCCAATTTAATTTGTCTGGTGACCCCAGACGGTAATAACTTTGATCAGAGCGATAGCTTTGAAGCGCTTACTGGCTCGTTATCTGCGAGTTACTTTTTAAACAGCGATACCATGCTCTATAGCGCAATATCATCGGGTTTTAAATCGGGTGGATTTAGTTTGCAAAATGGTACATCCAGTGACGAGCTACGTCCCTTTGATGAAGAGACCGTGATTAATCTGGAGCTCGGTGCTAAAACAGAATTTTTTGATCGCCGCGCACGCGTTAACGCCTCTATTTTCCACACAGAGTATAAAGATTTTCAAAATGCGAGCTTTGCAGGTTTGGTGTTTATTATTAATAACGCTGAATTAGTGACGGTAAACGGTATTGAGGTCGATACCACTATGATTTTATCGGAACATACCATGGCCACTGTTAATCTGGCCTATATCGATACTCTGTATGACAAGTATACCAGTGGCCAATGCTATTACGGACGGGCGCCAGACAACGATGCCGGGCAGTGTGACTTGAGTGGTGAAGCCTTGCCATCGGCCACAAAGTTTAAAGCAAATATAGCCTTGAATTGGCGCAAGCCGTTTTCTGGCGGCGATCTCTATTCGCGCTTAGATTATTTGTATTCAAGTTCGGCGAATGCCAGCTCAGCGCTAGACCCTAGATTTGATATGCCGGCGTCTAGTATGACAAACCTGCGTTTTGGCTGGCGTAATGATTCTATTGATTTGGCGGTATGGAGTAGGAATATCACTGATGAGGTGGTTATTAATCAAGTTGCGCCTGCGAACATTCACACAGTGGTAGATTCACGAGTTGGCGCAGCAGAAGGGTCTTATCAGGCGTTTACATTGCCGCAGCGCACATTTGGCGTTACCGCTCGCTATACTTACTGACCTTACGACAAATAAGGTAAATGGTATCTTTGTCGTTTAGGTGTTGCTACTGGTGTTGTTGTGCCCGCCACAATGACACCATTTCGACTTTGGCTTGGCTTGGCTTGAGTTGATGTTGCATGCTGAATATGCCACTTGAGTACGTAAGCATATCCCTGTTAGTGCTAATTAATATTCATTGTAAGGCGCGAATAGGCTTTGCATATCTACCTTTGCTTTTAATTTTATTGCCAATAGAAATAAACCGCCTAATTTACGATGTAAAAAAATCGCATTAGCCACCGGGGTATGAGCGTATTCTTTCTCTAGTCCCAGTTGCATTCCCTGCCGTTGTAACCGGGAAGATAAATCAGAGGCCGCGAAGTCGTAAGGCGATTCTTTATATAAAGGTTCGCAGGCAATATAAGCTAAGTCGGTGATATTTTGTTGAACTTTTTCAGGCAAATCTGGCTTGATTAACCCGATATTTAAGATAGCTTTGCGGATCTTGGCCTTATCATGCTGGCTGCTACCTTGCATAAGCAGGCGATAGTGTTCTGCCATGTCTGATGTATAACGACGGGTCGCCCCAAAATCTAATAACACAATCTTTTTACTATCTTGATTATATTGGTAATTGGCAAAATTAGGGTCAGTTTGCACTAGTTGAAAGTCGAATAATTCTTTAAAAAACAAACGCATCAGGTCGCTCATAACCTGATCACGAGTTTCTTGCGGGGCATCACGCAACTGCTCTATCGGTATACCATCTACAAAACTCATAGCAAGGATGGTATCTGAGCTAAATTCCTTATTAAATACCGGCATCACAAAGGCGTGATCATTTTCAATAAGAGCGGCATATTGGTCTAAATACGTTGCTTCAAGGGCATAATCCGCTTCATCGTGAAGCTGTTTTTTAGCTTCAGCCAATAGGGGTTTTAGATCTAGACCTTTGGGTAATAAGCCGGTCATCTTTATGAGTGTGGCCACGTTATCGACGTCGCTATTAATGCTTTGCTTGATGCCTGGGTATTGAATTTTAATGGCCAAACGTTCTAAGTTTTGAGTGACGACTTCGTGTACTTGACCTATGGAGGCTGCGGCAATGGGTTGCAGTGGAAACTGGCTGAATTTCTTATCCCAACCTTCACCCCATTGTGATTCTAATAAGCTTGTAAGATCTTTTTCCGGCATAGATTTGGCGTCAGAGCGCAGCCGAGCCAGTAAATCTGTTAACTCGGCAGGTAGCATATCACCGGCATCCATCGATAACATTTGACCTACTTTCATTGCTGCGCC
>JBLIME010000199.1:0-4351 GCA_047638515.1 Pseudohongiellaceae bacterium | reverse complement strand
CGGCGAGCTTAATTTCACTCTTGTGTTCAAGTTTAAAGCGGTGTTGCCCGCGGCTGACGATGCAACGGCATTAATAATGAGTAACCTTAAACTTATTTCGACGCTGATGCCTTGGCGTTACCAGCGACCGATATTTTCCATCGAGGCCCAAGGTTCGATTGGTTCGAGCGCAGCACCTTTTTGTAAAAGTTCGATAGAGATACCGTCGGGTGAGCGGACAAAAGCCATATGACCATCTCTAGGTGGTCTATTAATCACAACGCCCTTGTCTACTAATTTTTGGCAGGAAGCGTAGATGTTGTCAACGCGATAAGCGAGATGACCAAAGTTACGACCACCCTCATAGGCTTCCGTATCCCAGTTATAGGTCATTTCTATCATCGGTGCTTTTTGTTCGTGGGCGCGTTCGACATCATCGGGCGCGGCGAGAAATATCAATGTAAATCGACCCTTCTCGCTATCGTAGCGGCTAATTTCAATAAGACCCAACTTATGGCAATAAAAGTCGAGTGAACTCTCAATATTGTTAATGCGAATCATGGTGTGGAGATATTGCACGTGCTTGCAGCCTATTGTTGAATGAAAAAGTATCAGTGGTGGCGATTATTGATTCAGATATTCGTTTTTTAAATCGACATAGTTTTGCGACGAGTAGCTAAAAAAGCGCTTCTCAGCATCTTTAAGTGGACGTATCGCTTTACAGGGACTGCCCATGTACATAAAACCACTTTTAAGTGTTTTTCCTGGGGGGACCAGTGTGCCTGCACCAATGACCACTTCTTCCTCGATAACAACACCATCCAACACCGTCGAGCCAATACCCACCAAAACACGATTACCAATGGTACAGCCATGTAAATTGACGCTATGACCAATAGTAACATCGTCACCAATTGTGAGGGGATAGCCAGTTTCGTTAGATTTATTGGCGTGGGTGATATGGAGCACAGAGCCATCTTGAACATTGGTGCGGGCACCAATGCGAATGCGATGCATATCGCCGCGAATGATCGCACCGGGCCATACCGAAGCGTTGTCGCCTAGGTGTACATCGCCAATTACAACCGCAGCAGGATCTATAAAAACATTATCCCCCAGGGTGGGCGAAATCTTGTTAAAAGTTCGCACAGAAGGCGTGTTAGCATAGCGTTTATCTATTGTAGACATAGTAAATCGATCCCAGTAACTGGTGTAGTATGGCTGCATTGTCATCTTTTAAATCATTTAGATCAACCAGCAAAGGCACACATCACATATATGAATAATCCACTACTCGAAGAGCATCACCTGCCGCCATTCAACGCCATTGAAATTAAGCATATGAAGCCTGCTATTGAGGCGCGTATCGAGCAGATATGGTCAGTGCTCAACAAACAGCTTGCAATCATCGAGCAGGGTGAGCCTGCTTCTTGGCAAAACATTGTCGTACCGTTAGAGGAAGTTTCGGACTTACTCAACCAAAGCTGGTCGCCTGTGAGTCATCTTAACGGCGTGCAAAACAGTGATGAATTGCGAGTAGTGTATACCGAGTGTATAGAACTGTTGACTGATTTTGGGACGGCAATCGATCAGCATCAGCCACTTTTTAAAGCCTACGAGTCACTTAGGTCTAGCGCGGCTTTTGCTGCCTTGACGGGACCACAGCAAAAAGTTGTTACCGATGCTCTGCGTGATTTTCGCCTTGCCGGCGTGGATCTACCCACAGCTAAAAAACAACGCTATGGCGAGCTGCAAAAACAGCTGTCCAGCTTGTCGATAAATTTTTCCAACAACCTACTCGATGCTACCCAAGCATGGTTTAGACACTTCGACGCCGCCGCCGCATTGTCTGGATTGCCAGAGGGCGCGCTGGCAAGTGCAGAGCAGACAGCCACTCAAAAGGATCTAGGTGGTTATGTTGTCACCCTTGATATTCCGTCATATATGGCAGTTATAACTTATGCGGATGATCGTGCGCTCCGAGAAGAGATTTACCGCGCTTATGCAACTCGAGCGACCACGGGCAAATGGAATAACTCACCACTGATTAAAGAGACCTTAGCGCTGCGTTTTGAGCTCGCACAACTGCTAGGATTTGACAGCTACGCCGATTTATCACTAGCAACAAAAATGGCGGAATCAACCCAGCAAGTCGATGCTTTTCTATGCACACTGGCTGAGAAATCACTGCCAGTCGCTAAAAAAGATCTAACGGCACTACAGATATTTGCGGCAAACGAGCATAGCATTGACGATCTACAAGCATGGGATCTCGCCTACTATAGCGAAAAATTACGCCAGCGAGATTACGCCATTTCACAAGAAGATCTGCGACCATATTTCCCCGTCGAGCGCGTAATGGAGGGTATGTTTGCAGTGGTTGGTAAGCTTTTTGGTATTACCATAGAGCCCGTCGATACGGTCGAGCTCTATCATAGCGATGTGAGTTTCTTCGTGATTAAAAAAGCGGGAGAGATTCAGGCTTACTTTTATTTCGACATTTATGCGCGAGATAAAAAACGCGGTGGTGCATGGATGGCCGACTGTCGTACACGGCGTCTACGCGAAACTAGTATTCAGTTGCCAGTTGCCTATCTTACTTGTAATTTCAGCGCCCCTGTAGGTAGTAAGCCTTCACTACTAACCCATGATGAGGTAACTACATTATTTCATGAGTTTGGTCATGGTCTGCATCATATGCTGACCCAAATGACCGAGTCAGCCGTCAGTGGTATCAGCGGTGTAGCTTGGGATGCCGTTGAATTACCTAGCCAATTTTTAGAGAATTGGTGTTGGGCGCGCGAGGTGATACCGATGATCTCAAGTCATTATAAAACAGGTGAACCACTACCCGATAACTTGTTGGAGAAAATGTTGGCGGCTAAAAACTTTCAGTCGGGGATGCAGATGGTTAGGCAGCTCGAGTTCTCGCTATTTGACTTTAGACTGCACGCGCAATATAGCGACACTAACCCGATAGACGCACAAAGCATTCTAGATCAGGTTCGAAGCGAAGTTGCCGTTATGCAAGTGCCGGTATTTAATAAGTTCCAAAATAGCTTTAGTCATATATTTGCCGGTGGATATGCTGCGGGTTATTACAGCTATAAGTGGGCTGAGGTGCTATCGGCAGACGCCTTCTCGCTATTTGAAGAAGAAGGGATTTTTGATCGAGTAACGGGAGAAAAGTTTTTAACGACTATCTTGGCCAACGGCGGTTCACAAGAACCCATGGCGTTGTTTAAGGCTTTTCGGGGGCGCGAGCCCAACACCGAGGCTCTGCTTCGTCACGGCGGTATTGTTTAAAGACTCGAGCATACTGTTATAAATGATCCAATAAGGTTGGCGTTAGGTAACTAACTATAAGCTGCCTGGAATAGAGTCGCCTCGTTGACAGGCAGCGAGTCTTTAATGTTTTATTTAAGTAGAGAGCTATGACTGAGAAGATGGTAAAGCGCTTCATCGCAGGAGCGGTATGTCCTCGCTGTGCCGAGATGGATAAATTGATGATGTATAAGCGCGACGGCAAAGATTTTCGCGAATGTGTCAACTGTGACTTTGCGGATGAAATGCGTTTTGCAAATACACGCCCAGAGTTACAAACACGTGTAAACGCCTCCGAGGAGATAAAGCGTGAACAAACACAGGTGTTGACCTTGGAGCCAAGCAGCTTCAATAAAAAGTGATGGTAACAGCATTATCATGAGTTTTTTTGACTCAACATGGTTGGCGATGATTGACGTCGGGTGCCGGGCGCTGAGTGCGACGAGGCAGTTTGAAAACTGTTGATAACAGCCCACTGAGATTCAGCGGCGTGGGCGTTCCCCGCGACTTAAAGCCCGCTGATGTGAAAGTGCACACTCAAGTTGTTGTTAAAGCAAGGCCAGCGCTGTCTGATTGATTGCCAATTATTTCTAGCTATACACTCGAGATATCGCTGCGTTCGTGGCTGTTGAAACACAAACGGGTCTGCTTCGGTGGTCTCTACGGCAAGAAATACGAGATGATCAAGTTGGTTAGCGAGCTTGTCGCCTATCAATGCATGACAGACGATATTGTCTATACCAATATCCATCGGGCTCAGCGGTTTATCGCTAATACGAGTAATTTGATCGTTGAGTTCTTCCAATAGGCGATTAGACAAATATGCTTGATAAAGTAACCGCTGTGCCCCCGTAAATTTCAATAACAACTCAGGGGGTAGATTGAAAAACATAAAGGCCAAGTTAATAAAAGGCTGCACATATGCCGACGTCTCCGACTCAACAGACAAGGTATGAATCGCGTCCAAATAGTCATAAGCTGACTCAATATAAGCGCTAACAAACTCAAAAAGCGAGGCCACAGGCTCGACTGTGTTGATTGAGATAGC
>JBLIME010000198.1:0-4426 GCA_047638515.1 Pseudohongiellaceae bacterium | reverse complement strand
GCGAGTTTTTTAAAGAGCAGCGTGCGCGACATTCAGTAGAGACGATTAAGTCTTATCGTCAATACGCAGGGCAGCTTAGCGAAGAGGTTCTACAAAAATCGCTGCGAGATTTACACAACGGTGCCGATGCTGAAGAGCTGTTACGTAAAATGGCCAAGGGTTTAACCAATAAGTTACTACACAGTCCCACGCAACAGTTAAAGCAAGCTGGTGTTGAAGGTAGGTACGATTTGATTGAATTTTCACAACAATTGTTTGGTTTTGCTGAAAGCGAAAATGTTGCCGATATCAGCGTCGACAAAGATATGAGAAATAATGCAGTTGAGACGAAAGCAGCGGCCGATAATAAACTCAATTAAAAAATCCTTTGCATGATAAATGCAATTTTAACGATGACATACTATGAAAGAATCAATCCGTTTAAAGTTAGAAATATTACAAGAGCGTTATGTTGAAGTAGGCGCATTGCTCAGTGATGCAGGTGTCATCGGTGATCAAAATAAATTTCGAGAGCTGTCGCGTGAATATGCTGAACTAGAGCCCGTGGTGAAATGCTTTGCTAGTTATCAAGGTATTGCCGAAGATATTGTAGAAGCACGGTCACTGACCAATGATAGTGACTCCGAAATGCGAGCTATGGGGCAAGAAGAACTAAAGTCAGCCGAAAGTAAAATAAGCATCGTTGAGCTAGAGCTACAAAAGCTATTACTCCCTAAAGACCCTAACGACGAAAAGAATGTATTCTTAGAAGTTCGTGCAGGTACTGGCGGCGACGAAGCAGCTATTTTTTCGGGCGATTTGTTCCGCATGTACAGTCGCTACGCAGAAAAACGCAAGTGGAAAATAGAAATTATAAGTGAAAATACCGGCGATCATGGTGGCTATAAAGAGGTTGTCGCACGCATAGTGGGTCAGGGAGTCTATTCCCAATTAAAGTTCGAGTCCGGTGCTCATCGTGTCCAACGGGTTCCCGAAACTGAGTCTCAGGGTCGCGTACATACCTCCGCCTGCACCGTTGCTATTTTACCTGAGGCCGACGCGCAAGCTGAAATCGCAATTAATAAAGGCGACCTACGTGTGGATACTTTTCGTGCCAGTGGTGCGGGCGGACAGCACGTTAACAAAACAGATTCGGCTATCCGACTGACGCACATTCCTTCAGGTCTCGTTGTTGAGTGCCAAGATGAACGCTCACAACATAAAAATCGTGCACGTGCGATGTCGTTGCTAGCCGCTCGCCTGCAAAGTGCGCAATTAGAAGTCTCTGAAAAAGAGCGTGCCGATGAACGCAAGTCACTCGTGGGTAGTGGTGATCGATCCGAGCGAATCCGCACTTATAATTTTCCTCAAGGGCGCGTAACCGACCATCGTATCAATTTAACCCTTTATAAATTAAACGAAGTCATTGCCGGTGATCTCGATGAAGTTATACAACCGTTGGTTAACGAATATCAGGCTGATCAATTAGCCGCGCTTGCAGAATAGACGCCACCGACACGACTTATATTGAGCACTTCTCGATAAATAAATTGCCACCGAGTGCGGTGCGAGAATTCGGAGGTGTTCGATCCGACGCGCGTGTTTTGAATACACTTGAAAGTTGGGCGCTGCGGCAGCAGACAGTTTAATTCATTTGCAGCCGTGACCTTTTCATAGACGCACATTCACTAGGCGTAAAGATGCTGTCGATTACTGAAGCTTTAGCGTTGTCTAAAAAGTTAGCGGATCATTCGACTTCGCCACGGATCGACTGCGAAGTTATCTTAAGTGCCGCTATCGAGCAAACACGTACCTACCTGTACACTTGGCCCGAAAAAATATTAAGCGACCACCAACAAAAAACATTTTTACACAATTTACATCGCCGCATCAGTGGCGAACCTATTGCCTATATTGTCGGGCAAAAAGAATTCTGGTCGCTGCCTTTATCCGTTAATGAATCCACGTTAATTCCAAGGCCCGAGTCTGAATTGTTAGTTGAAGTTACCTTGGAGCTGTTAAGCGATGTAAGTGCTGAAAGCCTTCCCGCTATAAAAATTGCCGATCTAGGTACCGGGTCGGGAGCGATAGCCCTGGCTCTAGCCAGTGAGAACTTACAGTGGCAAGTTTGGGGTTTAGAAAATAATAAAAATGCGCTTGAACTGGCAAAAAAAAATCAACAGCAACTAGGCCTAGCTAACGTCACCTTGCTGTTAAGTGATTGGTTTTCAGCCCTCGCTAACAAAGCATCGCATACAAGGTTTGTTGAGGAGTCTCCTCAAGAGCTAGACCAAAAATTTAACGTGATCGTCTCCAACCCTCCCTATATTGATAGGAGCGATCGGCATCTTCAAGAGGGGGATGTACGTTTTGAACCCCTCAGCGCTCTAGTGGCAGGCAATCATGGTCTTGCGGATATAGAGGATATAATTAAACAGGCCTCGGCGTATCTACTGCCGGGCGGCTGGCTGGTGTTTGAACATGGCAACCAACAGGCCGAAGCAGTTGCGGGATGCCTTAAGAAATACAGTTTCCGCGAGGTTTTTACACGCAATGATCTTGCCGGTCATCCGCGAGTAACGGGTGCACAGTTGTAGCGAGTCAATCGGTGCGGCAGATATATTTGTCGGTGATCAGGTGCTAGTTGCAGGTATTAATTAGCTTAGGTACAGGGCTTATGCCGCCGGAGTTTTAAAAGTAATGGATAGTCAATGCGGCGTGCTATACTTATTGCCTGTTATTTAAACACCATCAACAAACGTTCTTTAGAGCTATCTATCTTACATAGATGTCACTAAATAGATCATAGAAAAGAGTAGGTAAATCTTTGTTTAAAAAATTATTTCAAAAAAGTAATGATCCATTGTCCCAGCAGCCAATAGCCGATTCACCTGCTACTTCAGAGGAGTCAACACAAGTTGTCACCGATAAGCTAACAACAGCAAACACGCCTAGCGTTAAGCGCTCATCTCAACCTCGCCGCACTAATACTAAGCCGGCAAAAGTTGTTGAACCATGGGATATTTCTAAATTCCCAGTGCCTGAGATAGAGGGTAAAACACGGTTTCACGATTTATCGCTAGAGCCTGAAATAATGCATGCTGTTGCCGATCTAGGCTTTGAGTATTGCTCACCGATTCAGGCGCAGTCGTTACCCCACACTTTAAAAGGTCACGACCTCCTTGGTAAGGCACAAACGGGTACAGGTAAAACAGCAGCTTTTTTAATTGCTATTATTGATGACTTTTTAAAAAACCCAATAACAGATAAGCGTTATTCTGGGGAAGCTCGGGCACTGATTATTGCGCCCACTCGCGAGCTTGTTTTGCAAATTGCCGATGATGCTCGCGATCTCACAAAACACACCGATCTAACGGTTCATACGCTAGTGGGCGGTATGGATTATGACAAACAGAAGCGTAAGCTTAACGATCAGCTGGTTGACATCTTAGTGGCAACCCCTGGTCGTCTTCTCGATTTCTCGAGCAGAAAGCATATTTTTCTAGATCAGGTTGAAGTTATGGTTTTAGACGAAGCTGATCGAATGTTAGATATGGGCTTTATTCCACAGGTGCGCCGTATCGTCCGTGCTGCGCCGCCGCGTGATAATCGTCAAACCTTATTTTTTTCGGCAACCTTTACTGAAGATGTTATGCGCTTAGCCGAGCAGTGGACGCGCGACCCTGTGAATATCGAAATAGAGCCTGACAGTGTCGCTACCGATACCGTTAAACAATATGTTTATTTGACCTCTACCGATGAAAAGCTCACCGTTTTATGTAATATCGCACGAGGAAATGACAGTGATAGTCTAATTGTCTTTGCAAATCGACGCGACGAGTGCCGACGTCTGCATAAGCAACTCGAGCGTCACGGTTTTAAGGTAGGTTTATTATCGGGTGAAATACACCAAAGCAAACGCGTTAAAACCTTGGATGCTTTTAAAGCAGGGCGAATCAAAATACTAGTCGCTACCGACGTGGCGGGCCGTGGTATTCATATCGATGATATTAGCCATGTGGTTAATTATACCCTACCTGAAGAGCCCGAGGATTACGTCCATCGCATAGGTCGCACTGGTCGTGCGGGCAAAGAAGGCGTATCTATCAGCTTTGCTTGTGAGGATGATGCTTTTAGACTGCCGGCTATCGAAAAGCTGTTAGGTAAACCTATTCGTTGTGAGCAACCCCCAGAAGCCTTGTTAAAACCCCTTTAATTATCGTCGAATGTCTCTGTCGCCAACAGAGACATTCACGCCAGCATTGTATAGCCATCCCAGACAAGCTTCTCGCCTTTTCTAGACATTTGACGACACTTTATTTAACTACGTCAAGATAGCAGAGGCATCAAAACATCATGCAAAAAATACTGATTGTTGACGATATTCCCACTTTTTTGCAAAAGTCAGGCTTCATTTAGCCAAGTAAGAACTAGAGTTCGAACTTGT
>JBLIME010000197.1:0-4461 GCA_047638515.1 Pseudohongiellaceae bacterium | reverse complement strand
TAAAGTACATGGTCGCCAGCATCTACCTTGGCAAATGGACAGGACTCCTTATCGTGTTTGGGTGTCAGAGATTATGCTGCAACAAACCCAAGTGGCGACCGTAATCCCTTACTTTGAGAGATTTATGGCGCGATTTCCCGATGTGCAAAGCTTGGCTCGTGCATCCCAGGATGAAGTACTACAACTCTGGACCGGCCTGGGCTATTACGCCCGTGGTCGTAATCTGCATAAATGTGCTCAAATAGTGACTCTAGAACATCGAGGGGAGTTTCCCGATAGCGTCGATGCGCTCGAACAGCTTCCCGGCATCGGCCGCTCTACTGCTGGGGCGGTTATTAGCCTAGCCTCCAATCGCCCTGCGGCAATTCTTGATGGCAATGTAAAGCGCGTATTGGCCCGCTATCACGCTATCGACGGCTGGCCCGCTAGAACAGCGGTCAGTAAAAAACTGTGGGTAGTCGCTTGTGAACACACCCCCGCAACAGACTCTGCTGATTACACCCAAGCCATGATGGATTTAGGCGCGACTGTTTGCACGCGCAGCAAGCCTAAGTGCATAGACTGCCCATTAAAAAGCGATTGCGTGGGCTTTAAACTTGGCACTCCTGAAAACTATCCTGGCAAAAAGCCAAAGAAAATCATCCCCGTCAAAGCGCTACAGTTTTTAATTTTACAAGACGGCTTGGGTAACGCGCTATTAGAACAGCGCCCTTCGATAGGGATCTGGGGAGGCTTATGGAGCTTTCCAGAGCTTAGCCATAACGAAGATCCAAGCCGTTTTTGCAGTGACCGTTTTGGTCGAGTCATCGCCTGCGAGTTAAGTCCTAGCTTCAGACATACGTTCAGTCATTATCATCTCGATATAACGCCAGTTCATATTACTATCGAACCCCTCAATAGGCATATTGCAGATAATGATCGACACCAGTGGCTCACCTATCGACAATGGCAAACACTTGGGCTGCCGGCCCCGGTAAAAAAATTACTCGATCAACTTTAGCTAACGCATCAATCTGACGCGATTACTTGTACAATGTTTGGGTGTATTTAACTCACTGTATTTATAATACTCGAAAGTTTACTCCCCATATTTAATAAGGTCATATTCATGTCAAGAATGGTTATGTGTAGAAAATATAAAAAAGAAATGGAGGGTCTAGCACTAGCTCCGTTGCCGGGCGTTAAAGGACAAACTCTTTTCGACTCGGTCTCTAAGCAAGCTTGGGGCGAGTGGATGCAACACCAAACGCTCATCATTAACGAAAAGCAGTTGAATCTAATGGACCTCGGCGATCGCACTTACCTCACGGAACAGATGAGTAAGTTTTTTGACGGCGAAGATGTGGATCAAGCCGAGGGCTACGTGCCCGAGGAGAAGTAGCTTAATTTGGTGATTTGTTGAAATGTTAGTCTAAACCTGACCCCTGGGTGCAAGTAAAGTTGTTAACTGACTTGGTGATTACGCTTGCAGTTTATCCAGTTATTCATCTGACTGTTTTTCAAACAGCCTTTATTAGTTGATAACTATCCTTTCAGAACAAAGTCGTCTCAGTGGAAATAGTTAATTAATGTTTACTGGCAGTTGCTACTTAGGTCGGCGATAAAACCAACGCTGCTTTTGCAAAGAAACACGCTTAGCGATCCTTGAAATCACAACAATCACCAACAAGCTAAATACTAGACGTACCCATAACGCTGTTGTTAAATCTGCGCCTAGCAACAGGATTAACAATGTGTCCTCTATCAAGCTGTGGCACAGGCTTAAAAATGCCATTGTCAAAAAAATATCTTTGGCGTCGACTTTCCCCGAGCGCGCTTCTTTAATCAATAAGCCTCCGCCAAAAGAGAGGCCTAAGGTTAAACCAACAATCATAATGTTTGACGCTTTTGCGCTAATACCCAAAATACGTAGAGCTGGTGAGAGTAGGGCATGAATGAATTGCTCTATACCAATAAAGCGCAGCACTCTAATCAACAAGGTGAGCCCGGCAATAATTAGCAAAGCCGCTAGTAAGGTTTTGCCTTGAGTAGAAAACCAATTTATCCAAGTTGAACTAGTGATTTGCGGTTGCCACAGCAGGGGGGCAGGCTCTTGCAGTAAATGAAAGTAAGAATAAGTAATATGAAGAATCAGACCAAGCACTAGCGCACCACCAATTCGCAGTAACAAGGTAAACCAGACGCTCACACCCGTTGCGCGGGCGATCATCACCTCTATTGGTAATGAATGGGCTAACAGCATCAGCGCACCTAAAACACTCACCTGCGCAATGGTTAATTGACCGGCTAGACCTAGTTGATAAAACACGGCCATGCCTGCATAAATATTGCCAAACATATTGGCCATCCAGACTAGACCAGTCTGCCCCGGCAAACCCACCATACGCATCAGCGGCTCGATAAACTCACCCAACACCTCAATCCACCCAAACAGCTCGATGACTCGAACTATCAATAAGACCGGCACCATTATTTTTACTAGCGCCCAATAAATTGACCAGACTTCCACGAGCCAATTTTTTATTGCTAATTTAACTGCTACAAAGTCTAAATAAATACCTAGATGCCTCATCCAGCCCTCATTAATTTACTTTTTATTGATAGAATTAAAATGAGCGTATATTAACGATAAGTGACTTAATTAGCGCGTTGTCTTACGGTATTAATACCAGTCTTCATGCAGACGGTGCTTTAAAGTCATCAATTAAAATTATTCATCACACCAAGAGGCCTTGATAAGACATAATCCGGTTATTTGGTTTATCTCGATCTTAAGTACATACTACGTCTACTGTGTGTCGCGTCCACTAATAGACCCATGAGATAAGTCTCAACGGCTGTATACCTTATAGTTATTATTCATATATCATGTACATTTGATCCTGCTGAACTGTGTGACAACACTTTTCAAAAACGAAACAACAGGGATAAATTGACAAGACTAACCCAATCAAATAGAAAAAATGCATCGAATTTGTCATCAAATCGCTAAAACACTTGACTCATAAGCTCAAAATCTCTTTAATACGCGCCTTGGCTTAAATCGCCGACACCCATAAAAAGCCCGGATAGCTCAGTTGGTAGAGCAGAGGATTGAAAATCCTCGTGTCCTTGGTTCGATTCCGAGTCCGGGCACCATTTCTCATTATATCTATATCACAAACCTTGTAGTTCGCCTTCTTGATGCATCCAGCAGTGCTGGCACCCATCGTGTCTGTAATTTTTAGACGATAGAGTATTGGCTTTTGAACTGCCTCGTAGATTTGGAGATTCAATAAAGGATTAATTCGCCGTTAACCTATGTTCAAGAACAGCATCAAATTTAGATTATTATGAATAGGGCCATAATCTTCGTATATTCCAATCTTCTGAAAGTATCGTCAGTACTATATTCACAATTCAAGACCTGACCCTCACTTTGACGCGCAAGACCTACCCTTCACTTTGACGCAAAACATTTATCTTGTTAATAAATTGCAATTATCTAAAACGTTTAGTCAAGCACCGACGCAGTCCCGCTGGCTTTACATAAAACTGCTTAGTAGCTTGTTTCGCACTCTACATCTTCTTTGCTTACAAAATCTATTATCAGAGGAAAGTAATCGCTAAAGCCATGAGACCAAAGGTTATTGTGGCCAGCCCCGTCTATGAGTGAGATACATTTTTTACCTCTATATGATTCAAACATTTGAACACCGTGGGAGCTTGCGATTACTTGATCTTCTGTGCCATGAACAATATACAGAGGGAAGTCAAACTGGTCTAACTTACTATAGCTATCAAAACGATCAAAGGGAATGATTGAAAACCCAGTGATCACGGTATATATAGACTTTAATGGACTAACTAAAATGAGTCCTGCAAACTCGCTTGAAGTGGCCAAATGAACAGCCCCACCACTACCGATTGAACGTCCCCACAACAAAATTTTGTCATTTTCATAACCAAGTTCTCTTGCCATATCCAAAACAAGCAACGCATCCGAGTTAACATTAGATTCCGATGCCTTACCTGACGAAAGCCCATAACCGCGATAATCAAATGTGAGCACTGAAACGCCCAAAGAATTCATCTGCTCAGCAAAAGAATCAAGTTCGCCAACATCCTCACCATTACCATGGAAGTATAGGATCAAGTGACTATTCAATTCAGATTTCCAAAACCTCGTAGCAACAGTGTTACCGTCTTCAGTTTTTATGAATTTAAGATTTGCTACATCTTGACCGTATGAAGATTCTTTATAGGGAAACATCATTTTTTCAGACAAAAAGAAAGCAACTCCCACGACTAATAGATAGACAAACCCCAGAAATATTAACAGCCTAATTATTGAATATTCACTTTTAATCATTATATTTTTTATCCTTGTTGCGTCACCCATCTACGCAAAAACGTTTCCGTAAAAGCTTGCATAAAAAGCGGAACGTCAGCAACTTGCTTATACTGATTGCTTTGGCTCCA
>JBLIME010000196.1:0-4621 GCA_047638515.1 Pseudohongiellaceae bacterium | reverse complement strand
GGGCTGAAGTGCCTCATGAGTTTTCGGTACTTGGGCATGTGCTGCACGAGATGCGCTTGATTAAATCTGCTGCAGAAATTGAGATGATGCAACAAGCGGCCGATATTTCCGCCGCGGCTCATTGTCGAGCGATGAAAAATGCAAAGCCAGGTTGCTTTGAATATCAATTAGAAGCCGATATTTTGCACGAATTTATGCACGGCGGGAGTCGTCGGGCCGCTTACCCTTCTATTGTCGGTGGTGGCGATAATGCGTGTATTTTGCACTATACCAATAACGATATGGCCATTGAAGATGGCAGTTTAATTTTGATCGATGCGGGCTGTGAGTTGGATTATTATGCGTCTGATATTACACGAACATTTCCGGTAAATGGCAAGTTTAGTCTAGAGCAAAAAGCTTTGTATGACTTAGTACTAAAAGCCCAGTTAGCCGCAATAGAACAAATAAAACCGGGCAATAGCTGGAATGCTCCTCATGAAGTTGCGGTGGTTGTATTAGTCAAAGGCTTGGTTGAGCTTGGGCTATTAACCGGTGATATTGAGCAATTAATAGCAGACGAAAGCTATCGTGCATTTTACATGCACCGTACTGGCCATTGGTTGGGTATGGACGTGCATGATGTGGGTGAGTATCGAATTAATAAAGAGTGGCGACCACTTCAGCCGGGCATGGTTCTGACTGTAGAGCCTGGCTTATACATCGCCCCTGATTGTGAAGACGTCGATGTGCGCTGGCGTGGTATCGGCATTCGAATTGAAGATGATGTTGTTGTGACTAAAGAAGGTTGCCATGTGTTAAGTCACAGAGTGCCTAAAACGGTCGCTGATATTGAAGCTTTAATGAATCACTAATTGTGGCAAGTCGCCCGTTAGGGCCACTTCAAAAACAGGCACAAGAGTAGGTATCATGACTAATCAAATTGAAACATACCAAGTAGTCATTGTGGGTGGAGGCATGGTGGGAAGTGCTTTGGCTGCAAGTCTGGCTAACAGCAATATCTCTGTTGCCTTGATCGAGCCTAATTGTGCTCAATCGCCACCTTCTGATTTTTTGAAGTGTGCTGACTTCGATACTCGTGTCAGTGCTATTACGGCTGAAAGTGAGGCCTTTCTAACAAAGTTGGGTGTTTGGCCATTAATTCCTGAAGTACGAAAATCATCCTATCAAGGGATGACGGTTTGGGATGCTTATGGCACCGGCGAAGTAAATTTCAATGCCAAGGAATTGCAGGTAGCGTATTTAGGAACGGTTGTTGAAAACCGCGAAATTGTTTGGGCGTTGCAGCAAGTATTAGAGCAAGCGAATAATATCCACATTATTCGTGATACGGTCACTCATATTGATAACCAAGATGCGCAAGGATTAACGCCTGTTTTTTTAACGACCGGCGCCGCAATAAATACCCAATTGCTGGTGGGCGCTGATGGTGCCTTATCCCGTATTAAGCAGTGGGGAGAATTTGCCAGCAGCGAGTGGGATTACCAGCATCAAGCATTAGTTGCGACCATTGAGGTCGAGCAATCACATCAAAATACCGCTTGGCAGCGTTTTCGCCCAGAAGGTCCATTGGCGCTTTTACCATTAGCAGGAGAAAACGATAAAACGTGTTCTATTGTTTGGTCGACTCATGAAGAAGAATGCCAGCAGATGTTAAGTTTAAGTGATGAAGCGTTTTGTGTTCAGCTCGGCTTAGCGTTTGAAAATCGTTTGGGTCAGGTGCTGAAAGTTGGGCCTAGAGCAGCTTTTCCATTACGTCAGCGACACGTTAAAAATTATGTCGTGCCAGGAATTGCTCTGGTTGGAGACGCGGCACATACGATTCATCCGCTAGCGGGTCAAGGGGTTAATCTAGGATTTAAAGACGTTGCGGTGTTAAGCGAAGAATTACTGCGCGCACAGAAGCGTGGGTCAGGTCTTGGTGAATTGGCAAGCTTGCAGCGCTATCAACGTCGCCGCCAAGCCGATAACTTGTTGATGATGGCGGCTATGGAAGGTTTTAAGCGTTTATTTTCCGCTGACCAGCCTATTATTCGATTGTTGCGTAACCAAGGAATGCGCTTATTTAATCGAGCGACTGCCCTAAAGCATCGCATCGTGATGCAAGCGATGGGGTTAAAATAAACAGCGCTCTGCATCTAAATGAGTTTCTCGTTTCTCTAAATCATACTCACCTAACCCTAGGTGAGTTAATTCTTCGTATCCAATTAATAGCCATCAGAACATTACTAATCTAATGGGTTAATCTAAATTTGGTAATTCCACTGACAAAGATAGTGCAGCACTTTGTAAGCTGGACAATAGGGCTATGGTATCTTGCTTACATTGGTCAATGTCTGCGGGTTCTGATGTCATTTTTTCTATGCAGGTTGTGCTTGTCTGTAAGGCGGTAGAAAAATCATCGGCTACTTGGGTATCGGCTTGCTGCATTAAGAAGAATAGACTGGCTTCTTCCAACTCAGCCTCAATTGGCATAAACCACTGTTGTAAGCCTGCTAGCAAGGCTAACAAATCGGCATTACTGGTTTGGCTAAATTCAGAGCTGGTCAGCGTAAAGCGTTTGTTGAGCAGCTCTTGGCTAATCAAATCATGAGCTGCAATAAACGCCGCTTGTAATGTATTTTCAGCGTTACTTTCTTGTAGTACTTTCGCGTAATAACCACTGCTCGGCTCCCAGCGGCGCTGAACACGGTGTAAATCTTTTTGTAATAACTCACTAAGAAGCTGAGTATATTGACGGCGGCGGTTATGGTTTTGAGGCTTCAAGTCGGTTAAACCTGAGAGCTGATCTTCATCGCTGGAGGGGATAGGTGCGGTATTCTCTTGAGGAAAAAAATCATGGGTTGAGCGTTGGCCGGTATCACCCCACAGCATAAATTCGAGAGCATGATAGCCTAAGCTTGCATTGCTTGGGTCGGTAAAACCATGCTGTGAACGAATAGTTTCTTCATCAATATCTAGCGTAAGATCATTGACGATACCGCTGAAGGGATACTCCTTGATGTAATCAATATAGCCTCCTTCAATGGGCCAACTGTCGAGCTGCATTAAAAGACGCTTGTAGTCTATTCCTTGGCTATACCAATCGGGTGGGTCTTGAATGGGCAGGTATGAAAAAATAAGGCTACTCAAAAAACTATCATAAGCCAAGCGCCAAGCCTGTTGAATATCGGCTTGGCTCATAGGGTTTGGATGGTACATAAACGACGCTAGTTTACTGTCGAATGTTTGCGCGGCCTGATTGACATCAGACAAGCTGGTGTAAGCAACAATCCCCACCTGAGCGGTAAAAGCATTGCTATCAATCAGCTTTTTAGTTTCAGGGTTACTGAGGGGCGTTTCATCTTTAGGGCTGCAAGCAAACAAAAAAATGAAACTTATAAATAGGGCTAAGCGGGCCACTGGCGACTCCTTTATTTTTTTAACAACCTAAGCATCTCGTAGGCTAATAATAGGCCAACTATTGCGAGTGGCGGTGTTAGTCAAGATTTCATCTGCGTCTACGGCGACAGGATTATCAATTATATTTAATAGTGGTAGGTCGTTATGAGAATCACTATAAAAGAAAGCACCGTCTAGATTCATATTTTTTTCGGTTAGCCACATTTCTAGGCGAATGACCTTGCCTTGATGAAAACTCGGGATGCCGGTAATCGCTCCCGTGTATTGGCCATCAATAATTTCAGGTTCTGGAGCAATCAGTTCAGAAAACCCCAATAGCGTAGCGATAGGGCGCGTGATAAAAGCGTTTGTCGCGGTGATAATCAATAAATCATCCCCTGCGTGTTTATGTTTTGCTATCAGGTCTCGCGACTTCTGAGTGATTAAAGGCTTAATGCGCAGCTCAATAAATTCATTACGCAATGCCAGCATGGTGGCTAGTGGGTTGTCTGTCAGAGGTTTCAGCGCAAAGGTCAGATACTCATAAATATCTAATCCACCCGCCTTATATTGTTCGTAGAAATAATTATTCTGTTTCTCATAATGGCTAGGATCAACAATTTTTTTATCGACTAAAAACTGCCCCCAAGTATGGTCACTATCGCCAGATAAAAGAGTATGGTCCAAATCAAAAATTGCCAATGCCACCGTGAAACTCCTTAAACTTAATATTAACCACTATTCTAATGGCTAGCGCGCGGGCTGTCGTTAGTTTAATGAGTTGTAGCACAGAACGGTTGAGATATGATCAGGCAGTGGCTAAATCACAGCGATATTCAGGTATTACTTGACCTTTGGTACAAAATACGCAAATTTGGTCACATTAGATTTTATCAGGATGGCATTGTGATTGATGAGGACGGTTACCGTCCCAATGTAGGTATCATCCTGTGTAATAAGCAGGGTGATGTGCTTTGGGCGCGGAGAATTGGTCAAGATGCCTGGCAGTTTCCTCAAGGGGGGATTAAAGATGGTGAATCTCCTGAAGATGCCCTTTATCGCGAACTCGCAGAAGAAGTTGGCTTAGAGAGGCAGCATGTTGAAGTGCTAGGTAGCACTCGGGGCTGGTTACGCTATCGTTTGCCACGGCGAATGATTCGTTATAACAGTAAACCTGTGTGTATTGGCCAAAAACAGAAGTGGTATTTATTACAGCTAATGAGTGATGATGAGCAAATCA
>JBLIME010000195.1:0-4641 GCA_047638515.1 Pseudohongiellaceae bacterium | reverse complement strand
CGACACTGTATCATCTCAACTTTTGATAAGTGTTAGATAACAGCAGATATAACCAAGGCCATACCAATGCACTCACCAAGGCGGGTAACCACAAGGATAAAGGCTTATGCATATCACCCGTAGCAATCATGGCCCAGTAGACAACCAATTTATAACAACATAATAGTAAAAATATAACGCCCGCTTGTTGAGCCACATTAAAAATTCTTAAACGCTGATACATTAATTGCAAAACATACAACACAATGGCAAAGCCAACGACAGAGCCGCCTAACTGAATGCCTTGCTGTACATCAAGCAATAATCCTATCGGCCATACCCACCAAAAGTTAATTAACTTAGGTGCTTGCAGCTGCCAAAAAATAAAGATCATAAGTACCCATTCAGGTACAAACCAATTCATAAAATCGACCAACGGAAAATACTGCAGAATAAACCCTCCGCAGAGGGTGATAACTAAAAAGACATAAACTCTAGAGGACATCATTTTTGCTCCCACAGTGCTTCAGGAGGCACATGACTCGCATTTTCACTGAACACCAACAACATGTGACGGCTTCTATCTAATTGCGCACTCGGCGTCGCAGAAACAACGGCAAACGCTTTGCCGGGAAAATGCTCTATTTTGGCGACCTTGGCCACTGGGTAACCCCTAGGGTAACGATTGCCTAAACCTGAACTGACTAATAAATCCCCCACTTCTATATCGGCGGTATCGGGCACGTAGATTAAATTAAGGTCACCGAGCTGGCCTGAACCCACCGCAATGGCGCGTACACCATTACGATTAACCTGCACAGGAATCGCATGATTTGAATCGGCAATTAATAGAATTCGACTGCTATGGGGTAAAACATCAATAACCTGGCCCATAAGACCATGGCTATCTAATACCGGTTGACCGATAAAAACGTTATCTTCAGTGCCCTTATTGATGACGATTTGCTGACTAAAAGGGTCTGGATCAACCGCGACTAATTCGGCCACAATCACTCTCTCACTTATACGATCAGAAGCGCCTAACAATTCACGCAGTTCAATATTTTCTGTTTCTAACGAAATAAGGCGTTGGATTTTTTGCCCAAGAATTAAGTTACGGGCTGACAGCTCTGCATTATCAAGTTCAAGTTGTTGTCGGCTTTTAGCAGAGTCACCAAACCAAACCGCAAGCACAGAAGGAGCAGAAGAAATTTGATGTAAAGGATAAAGGGCGTAACCCAGTGCATAGCGTACCGGCTTAAAAAGCTGACTATGATTATCGAACCACATGAGGGCAAGAGACAAACAAATTATGCCTACCAAACGCGAGGCATGTAATGGGGTTATTTCAACAGGGGATTTAATAGCCTGATCCTTTTTCGATCCACGTATGTTTCAACTATACAAGGAAAGCGCTTACAGGATAAGGTTTAATAGGCTAAAAACGCGATAAAATCGCGCTTCTAGCCGTTTAAACAAAATACAAAAAAACTTTTTGTATTTATCGATCAGCCGCTAGCATTTCTAGCTGAACATCCGTTGCGCTCTCTAAGAACATACCGCCGCCACGAGCAACACACGTCAATGGATCATCAGCCACCAAAACAGGCAAACCTGTTTCTTCGCTGAGTAATTTATCGATATCACGCAATAAGGCACCACCACCGGTTAATACCAAACCACTCTCGGCAATATCAGAGGCTAATTCTGGTGGCGCTTGTTCTAGCGCCGCTTTTACTGACTGTACGATAGCCGCTAACGACTCTTGTAAAGCGTCTAAAATTTCATTGGAGTTCAAGGTAAAGCTACGTGGAATGCCTTCGGCTAAGTTACGACCGCGTACATCAATCTCACGCACCTCACCACCTGGGTAAGCCGTGCCTACTTCTTGCTTAATACGCTCAGCCGTTGCTTCACCAATTAAGCTGCCATAGTTACGACGTACATAAGCCACAATATTTTCATCAAAGCGATCGCCACCGACTTTCACTGATTCAGCGTAAACAACACCGCTCAAGGAAATAATCGCAACTTCTGTAGTACCACCGCCAATATCAACAACCATTGATCCGCGGGCTTCATCTACTGGCAAGCCAGCACCAATTGCGGCAGCCATCGGCTCGTCTATTAAATAAACTCGACGTGCGCCGGCGCCTAATACTGAGTCACGAATAGCTTTGCGTTCAACTAACGTCGCAGCATGGGGTACGCAGACAACAACACGAGGACTCGGTGCTAAGAAAGCATCCTGATGCACCGTCTTAATAAAATACTGCAGCATTTTCTCCGTCACTTCAAAGTCGGCAATTACACCGTCTTTTAACGGACGAATGGCTTGAATATTACCCGGCGTTCGGCCTAACATTCGTTTTGCATCCGTTCCCACTGCGGCAACACTTTTTTGATTTCCTTGTAATCGAATGGCCACAACCGATGGTTCATTCAATACAATACCCTTCTCTTTTACGTAAATTAGGGTATTGGCTGTGCCTAAATCGATAGACAAATCACTGGAAAAAAGACCTCTTACTTTTCTAAACATTGGTACATTCTCAACTGAATAAAGTGTTCCCGAGCAAGACGACAAGGAACGCAACTACAAAATTGCCTGTAACTCTAGCAACGGCGCAAGCTTTCGGCAAGCACGTATATCACAACGGGTGTATTAATTACCAAGTTAATGTGTGGGCCTGCCCTATCGAATTAATAAGCGCTAAAATACTACACCTAAATGTGGTAACTTATCGCCTTTAAATATGCCCTTTATTATCGACACTTAAACCTGGACAAACAGCGGAGCAACCCCATGTCTTTGGACACGAATCAGGTTCTCGCAATCGCCGACCTTTCGCGCTTGCAGATAGACGAAAAAAGTATCACAGAATTTCAAACCAACTTATCTAATATTTTGGATTTAGTAGACAAGTTGCAAGCCGTTGATACCTCAGGCGTAGAGCCTATGGCACATCCAATGGATGCCGTTCAACGCTTACGAGCCGATGTGGTGTCCGAAGTTAATCAGCGTGAGAAATTCCAAAAGATTGCTCCAAGCACCGCCGATGGTCATTATTTAGTACCTAAAGTTGTTGAATAACAGAGCTAAGCATTAAGGACACACTATGCATAACAAAACCTTGGCTCAAATCTCTCAAGATTTACAAGCCGGCGAGTATTCCAGTGTTGAAGTCACTCAACATTTCTTGGACCGCATCAAAAACTTAGATGCCCAATATAATAGTTTTATTACCGTCACCGACGAGCAAGCCCTTCTGCAAGCAAAAGTGGCAGACGAGTCACGCGCGGCGGGTAATGCCAACGAGTGGACGGGTGTGCCAATGGCGCACAAAGATATTTTCTGCACCGAGGGCATTCGTACTAGCTGTGGTTCGAAGATGTTAGACAAATTTATCGCACCCTATGACTCTACCGTTGCCGGTAATTTCAATCAGGTTGGTGCTGTCTCTTTGGGTAAAACCAACATGGACGAATTCGCGATGGGCTCTTCTAGCGAAAGTTCTTTTTACGGTGCGGTTAAAAATCCATGGCATGAAGAACATGTTCCAGGAGGCTCTTCGGGCGGATCAGCCGCCGCGGTTGCTGCACGCTTAGCACCTGGTATTACCGCGACAGATACGGGCGGTTCAATTCGCCAGCCCGCTTCTTTTTGTGGCGTGACGGGCATCAAACCAACTTATGGCCGGGTATCGCGCTTCGGCATGGTGTCTTACGCATCTAGCCTTGATCAAGGTGGTCCTATTGCTCGCACCGCTGAAGATGCAGCGATGATGCTGAATGTGATGGCAGGCTTTGATAAAAAAGATTCCACCAGTATCGATCGTGCTGTGCCAGATTATCGCGCTGATCTGAACAAGTCGGTTAAAGGCATGACCATTGGTTTGCCAAAGGAATACTTCAGCTCTGATCTTGATCCTGCCATGGCAAAGACCATTCATGATGCGATCAAAGAATACGAGAAAATGGGGGCGACGCTAAAAGAAATTAGCCTGCCTAATACTAACTTGTGTGTCCCTGCATATTACATAATCGCACCGTCAGAATGCTCTGCCAATCTATCGCGTATGGATGGCGTTCGTTTTGGTCACCGCTGTGAAGATCCAAAAAATATTGAAGATCTTTATAAGCGGTCTCGCAGTGAAGGTTTTGGCGATGAAGTTCAGCGTCGTATCATGCTTGGCTCTTACGCACTGTCGGCCGGTTTCTACGACGCCTATTACAAAAAAGCACAGCAGGTTCGTCGCTTAATTAAAAACGATTTTGTGGCCGCATTTAACGATGTCGACATCATCATGAGCCCTGTTGCTCCTAGCCCAGCGTTTAAGTTTGGCGAGAAAAACAAAGACCCTGTCAGCATGTACCTTGAAGATATATTTACCCTAGCCACTAATTTAGCCGGTCTACCTGGCATGTCAGTGCCTGCGGGCATGATCAATGGTCTACCTGTTGGCCTCCAGCTGATTGGTAACTACTTTGATGAAAGCCGTTTATTAAATTGCGCACATCAATTTCAGAGCGCCACTGACTGGCATACTAAAACTCCAACGGGCTTAAAATAAGAGGACGCTATCATGGAATGGGAAGTGGTAATTGGCCTTGAGATTCATGCTCAGTTGGCTACAAAATCAAAAATATTCTCCGGTTCAA
>JBLIME010000194.1:0-4669 GCA_047638515.1 Pseudohongiellaceae bacterium | reverse complement strand
ACGAGCCGATCGAGTATGAGTCAGTCTGAGAGAAAATCATGATTGATTTTTTAGTTCTCGCACTAGTGGGCGGCCTTGGCGTTGCTCTAACAGCAGCGCCTTTGGGTGCATTTGTGGTGTGGCAGCGCCTTGCTTATTTCGGTGATACCTTAGCTCATGCCTCGCTCTTAGGTGTTGCTTTTGGTTTGTTACTGACCATTAATATTCAACTCACCATCATTATCAGCTGTTTAAGTGTGGCTATTTTACTGGTCCTTTTACAGGGCCAACGCTATTTACCGAGCGATACGCTACTGGGTATTATCTCGCATTCATCGCTCGCTCTAGGCCTAGTATTTGTCAGTGTTTTTGATACGGGTCGTCTCGACCTCACGCTTTATTTATTGGGTGATATTTTATCGACGTCTCAAGAAGATGTCATTATGATTTTTACTGTGTTTGTGATTGTCAGTCTGTTGACGTGGAAATTTTGGCGCCAACTGTTGGCGATTACAGTCAACGAGGAGATCGCTCAAGTTGAGGGTGTACCCGTCAAACAGATACGTTTGCTGTTGTTATTTATGCTGGCCCTAGTCATTGCAGTCGCCATTAAAGTGGTTGGTGTCTTGCTGATTACTGCACTACTGATTATTCCAGCGGCAACCGCAAGATATTTATCGACATCGCCAACACAGATGGTTTTTGTGGGTGGTGTTTTAGGTTGTTTGTCGGTTTTTGGCGGCCTGACTAGCTCATTTTTATGGGATACCCCAGCCGGACCCTCAATTGTTGTGTGTGCAAGTGTCTTATTTCTTCTGATCATCTTGATTAAGAAGCGCGCTGCATAGAGATTGTAGCGGCCCTTTGCCCAACTACTAGTATGCCTCATGAACCCGTAGATTTAAGCGATGATGATAACGAGCTCAACCCTCTCCGTCACCGATGATGACTGTAAAATTTGCCATGACTCAAACGGTTCTGGAATACTTTTGGAACAAGATGCCTCCAACAATTAACACCAAACCTATCAATGTAAGCGCATGTATGGGCTCGCCCAACACGCTTTGAATAATAAAGAGGCTCGCCAGTGGCGATAAAAAAATAAGTGTACTAATTTGACTGACACGATCGGTGTGGTGCATCGCCAGTTGCCAGAAAATAAAGGCTAAGCCCATTTCAAAGGTGCCGATATAGGCAATATAAAACCACGGTTTAATGACGGCAAGTGCGCCAAAGCCATCAATTAATAATGTCACAGTAAACAATACGGGAGCGCCCACTAAAAAACTTTGAAACAGCTTTATTAATGGCGGTCTTGGGTCGCGCGCACTGATAAGCCAATACCCAGCCCATATCACCGTACTTAACAGTGCGAGAAAAATACCAAAAATACTAATTCTGCCCTCAATACTCGCCCCACCAAAAGCAATCGCCACCACGCCTAGATATCCAAGGATAATCGCCACCATATCTCGAGATGTTAATTGATGTTTAAGCAGGGGTACCGACAGCAGCGTCAAGGTGATCGCCCAGGTGTAATTGATTGACTGAGCGACTTGAGCGGGGAGAAGATCGTAGGCTTTTAACAGAACCATGTAATAGAGTATTGGATTTAGTATTGCCAATAATACAATTGATTTAATATGAGTCGCGAAGCTGGTAACTGCTAGTAGAAGCTCACCGCGCAGAGATAAACTAATGCCGACGATGGCTAGCGAGAAAAAGGACGCACCCGTTAAAAGTTGCAGCAGTGACATTTGCTCTAGGCTTAGTTTAAAAGCCGTCGCTACAGTCGACCACATGGCTACGGCAATAAGGGCGTAGATAATTGCTTTGTGAGCATTTTTCATAAGAAGTCGCTTATCTGACGTATTAGCTCAAAGCTATTAACAAACAGCCAGCGCTGTCCTCACCCTAGCCTAAGGCGAGTTATCTTACGTTAGATAAAAACTTTTTAGTATGCTCACTCGTCGGATTAGTAATTAGCTGATCGGGAGCGCCGACTTCCTCCATAAGACCTTGGTGAAAAAAGGCAATTCGATCTGATACATCGCGGGCAAAATTCATTTCATGAGTCACCACGATCATTGTCATTCCCTCTGTCGCCAACATTCTCATAGTGTCTTCGACTTCGCCCACGAGCTCTGGGTCTAAGGCCGAGGTCGCCTCGTCAAACAACATATAGGACGGCTCCATCGCCAGTGCGCGCGCAATCGCGACGCGCTGTTGCTGGCCACCAGATAAGGCGCTAGGGAAATTGGTAATCTTGTCACCCAAACCCACATGATTCAATTTTTCGGCTGCAAATTCCATCGCTTGCTTTTTAGGTAACTTTTTAACTTTACGTAGGGCTAGTGCCACGTTTTCCTGTGCGGTTAAATGCGGAAAGGTATTAAACTGCTGAAACACCATGCCTATATTCTGACGCAAATCATTAATATTGGTCTTTTGATCGTGCACACTGATGCCATCGACAAGGATAACGCCTGAATCGATCGACTCTAGGGCATTAATACAATACAGCAGGGTTGATTTACCGGAACCCGATGAACCAATAACGCTGAGTACTTCACCATTGTTGACGGTTAAGTCAATGCCTTTCAGGACCTGCAAATCTCCAAAAGACTTCTTTAATTGTTGGACTTCAATCACTCGTGCCACCTTTTTTCAATTTTTTCGCTGATTTTGGAAATAGGATACGATAATGCAAAATAAAACAAGCCTGCGATGGTCAAAATAAGGAAGGTATCTTGTGTGCGCGTAATTAATATCTGCGAAGCTTTCAATAGTTCAACATAGCCAATAACGGACACTAAGGCCGAGTCTTTTACTACACTTAAGGCCACGCCAACCCACGATGGAAATACCGCTCTTAGACCAACTGGCCAGACCACATAAAACATGTCCTGCCAATAAGTTAAGCCTAGGGAACGCGAGGCTTTGCGAAGGCCGATAGGTACGGCTTCGATACCTCCACGGGCAACGTTGGCCACAAGTGCAGAGGTATAAACGGACAAGACAATGGTTCCAGAAACGAAAGCCGGGGCGGGATAACCTAAAATAGAGATAAAGCTATCGAAAAGAATCAATTGTATTATTAGCGGCACACTCCTGAAGATGTCCAGTATTGCATTAATAATAAAGGTGATCAGGCGGTTACCTGCAGCCATTCCCCAGCCAAAAATGACGCCAAAAAAACTACCTATGGCAATCGCTGTAACCGATATTTCTAATGTTCTGAGCGCGGCTTCACCTAAAAATAAAAGGTCTTGGGGTTTTAACGCTGAAAAAACATCTATAGCCATGGCTCTAGCCCCCCCTAAATAATCGCCATCCAAGAATCCTAAACAATAGGAGCATCAGCTTGGCTATGGCGTAGTAAATTAATGCCGTGACTGCAAAAAATTCGAAGGTTCTAAATGTTCTAGAGTTTAAGAATTGTGTTTCACCTGAGAGTTCACGGAGTCCGACCAACATTCCTAACGATGTTAGCAACATTACCCAAATGAATTGATTGGTCATAGGGTGCCATACTGCCCGCAATACTTGCGGTATGACGACATAACATTGGGCTTGTGGAAAGGTCATTCCCAGAGATCTAGCAGAATTAAGTTGCGAACTAGGGACTGCTTTAAAACCACCGCGAAATGTCTCGGCCATGTAACCCGCTGTATTAAACGCGAGGGCCATGACAACCGTGATATAGGAATCAATAATAATGCCTATTGCGCCTAGGCCAAACTTAAAGAAAAATAGTTGGAATAGAGCTGGTGTATTTCTAGCTACCTCGATCCAGACGTTGGATGTCAATCGAAGTATCCAAGATTTCGAACTGCGTCCAAAAAATAAAATGAACGCAAACACCATACCTATCGCCATTGAAATAACGGCTACTTCAATAGTTACCAATGCTGCTAGCAACAACTGCGGCAGCGCCTCCATAACAGGACGCCAGAGAAACACGTAGTCCATAGATATGCCTTTAGACTCGAAGCTTTATAAGCTGCACTGCTTTTTATTATTCACACTACAGTGCAGCTTTACCAAAGAGAAAAACTAAATCGAAGCTTGACTAGTAATAGACGCCAGGCGATGCAAGGCTAGGAGCTTTGCCACCTACATATTTTGTATATCTCTCTTGATGACGACCGGAGCGCACATCGCGGTTAATGAAGATATTTAAATAGTTAATCCAACCATAGGCTTTACGTTTGGTCATCATACCCACAATATCAGCACCAAATGGAGCTACGGCACCAAGAGAAATATCGCCAAATTTACCCGACTTTAGGTTGATCGCCGCAACGGTATCAGTAACGATAATGGCATCAACTTGGCCTTGCTTAACCGCTAAAAAAGATTCATTTTCACTTTGAAAAGAAGTGTACTCGCCTTCGGCGTCGGCCCAATTAGCTTCTTTGTACTTCAAAAATTCGCTTTCATAGGTTGTACCAATAGCGGCGCCAACTTTTAAGTCCTTTAGATCTTCCCAGCTATTAATAGTCACACCCGGTGCAAGAACAGCAACAAACTGGAAGACGTTGTAAGGAATAGTAAAGCCCACGGTTTGTGCACGTTCTAAGGTATCTGAAGAGGATGCAATAGCAACATCGACTTTGCCCGAGACTAACGCCGGAATACGCTCAGCCCATGTTAGACCAACAATCTCGTGTTTAATTTTCATATCACT
>JBLIME010000193.1:0-4681 GCA_047638515.1 Pseudohongiellaceae bacterium | reverse complement strand
GAAACGTTCATAGAGTTTATTTATCGTGGTTCAGTTTAAATTAAATGTTGATAATCAAAGGTTGCAATGAAAATAGCAGTTGTTGGCGCAGGTATTTCTGGTTTAACCGCCGCTTATGTATTAAGTCCCCAGCACGAAATTACCGTCTTTGAGGCGAATGATCGACTAGGCGGGCATACGGCAACTAAAGACGTTCATGTTAATGGCCGCGACTACGCTATAGATACCGGATTCATTGTGTTTAATGACTGGACATATCCCAACTTTCAAAAACTACTTGCCCAGTTAGATGTTGATTCAAATCCAACGGAGATGGGTTTTAGTGTATGTTGTGAAAAGACAGGTTTGGAGTATAGCGGTACCAACTTAAACACGATGTTTGCCCAACGCAGTAATCTATTTAGTGTCAAGCACTGGCGTATGATCCGTGATATTTTACGTTTTAATAAAGAAGCACTGCCGGATGTAGAAAGTGGTGGACGCTATCTTGAGATGACCCTGGACGAGTATCTTCAACAAAAAAAATACTCTAAGATATTTACAGACAAATATCTAATTCCTATGGGCGCGGCTATATGGTCGGCTTCAACCAATGTGATGAAAAGTTTTTCGCTACATTTCTTCGTAAATTTTTTTCGTAATCACGGTTTGTTAAGTGTTAGCGATAGACCTCAGTGGCGCGTCGTAAAAGGTGGTTCACGTGCCTATATAAAGCCGTTAACTCAACGCTTCAAAAATAATATACGGCTCAATAGCGCAGTAAAGTCTATTCAACGTAACGACAAGGGTGTCGTCATTAAAACCATTCACGGCTTGAGTGAATGCTTCGATCAAGTGGTCATTGCTGCGCACAGCGATCAAGCATTGGCAATGCTGACTGATGCCAGTGATAAAGAAATCGAGCTGTTGAGTGCTATTCCCTACCAGAAAAACGAAGTCATCTTACATACCGACATTAGTTTATTACCAAAGCGGCGTTCGACCTGGTCAAGTTGGAACTATCGTATTACAGATGAACGAACTGCCAACGAAAGCGATCTAAAAACAAATAAAACTACGCCAGACGACCAGCTACCGGTGCTTACCTATGACATGAACCTTCTTCAATCAATAGCAAGCGATACAACCTTCTGCGTAACCCTCAATAAATCCGACGCCATTGATCCAGAAAAAATATTGGGAACCTACTATTATGATCATCCCGTTTTTTCTCGAAAAAGTGTCGCTGCACAAGAGCAATGGCAGACAATTAATGGTGTTAATAAGACATGGTTTTGCGGCGCTTATTGGGCCAATGGGTTTCACGAGGACGGAGTGCTCAGTGCTCTTCGCGTCGCCGAAAAGTTAGGGTCAAGCCTCTAGTCATAAGTTATAGCAGTGACCTAGGGAATAAAAAATCATAAGCCAGCTACTTTGTAAACGACTTTACTTCATTGCGCAGTTAAATAAGATAGAAATGTAACAATATGAATGTAGATGCCAACTCAAGTAAGCTCAACAGCGCAATATATTCAGGGCAGGTGAGACACCGTCGTTTTAGCCCAAAGCCGCACAATTTTGTCTACCAAGTATTTATGGTCTACCTCGATCTGCAAGAGCTAGATGATGTTTTTGTACAGAGTCGCTGGTGGTCGCTAGAGCAGTTTAACATTGCACAATTTAAGCGCGCAGACTTTTTTGATAAACAATCTAAGGGGTCCCTCTACAAAGCCATTGCAGATTGGTTAGAGCACGAAAATGGCAAACGGCCAGAAGGGCCAATCAGGATGTTAACTAACCTGCGTTATTTCGGCTTTATTATAAACCCCATAACCTGCTACTACTGCTTTGATGAACAGGGAAAAGAGTTACAAACCATTGTGCTCGAGGTCACCAATACTCCATGGGGTCAACGCTGTCACTATATTCTGAATCTCGCTGATT
The DNA here is from genome assembly GCA_047638515.1 of Pseudohongiellaceae bacterium. GTDB lineage: Bacteria > Pseudomonadota > Gammaproteobacteria > Pseudomonadales > Cellvibrionaceae > CANLBN01. The sequence goes on along the minus strand of JBLIME010000193.1, from coordinate 2,758 downwards.
CAAACATGGTTGCGAGTGCAAAAAAGCCTTTGCATGTTAAAGAGGCCATAAATTTCAGCAAGAAAATGCACGTTTCACCGTTCCAGCCAATGGCTCTAGAATATTATTGGGTGGGTAAGTCGCCAGCTAAAAGCTTACTGGTGCATATTGATGTTCATCAAGATAATGAGTCTGTATTTGACGCGACATTGACGTTAAAGCGTGAGGCTTTCAACAAAAAAAACATGAACAAAGTGCTCTGGCGTTATCCATTAATGACCACAAAAGTAGTTGCAGGCATCTATTGGGAGGCCGTTAAGTTGTTCGTAAAGGGCATCCCACTCTTCTCTGTACCTAAGCCTTAATCGAGGTCTTTAATTTCAATACTGATTAAGTCAGCTTGTCGCTATTGATTAAGGTTAGAACAGCATATTTAAGTTTAACGAGTCAAGTCGACGATAGATCAAGCTCTAAAAGAAAGATAATTTTTAAGAATTGCGTATTAATATTAATAGTCAAACCCCACAGGAGCCTCTGCATGAGAGCAGTTAGTATCGACAATAAAAAAGTTAATCAGTCTTCGTTAAGTTTTATCGACGGCTGGGCTAAAAAGCTGATATTTAGATGGTTGCAGCAACTTTCCTATGGTCGTCTTACGATTATTGACAATGGTGTCTCGGTTTCGTTCGGCGAGTCTGAAGACGAGGCCAAGGTTTGTGGTATTGTTCTTGTTGAGCACGAATCGATCTACAGAGATATCTTGTTTAATGGTGCGATAGGTACGGGTGAGGCCTATATGAAAGGCTCTTGGAGTTCTCCTAACCTAGTGCATGTGATTCAGATTCTCTGTCAAAACATGGAGCTAGTGCTCGAGCTTAATAGAGGTTGGTCTAAGTTTAGTAATATATTTATGGGGTGGTCTCATCGCCTCTTTAGATCCAACAACAAACAGAATTCAAAGTTAAACATTGCCGCACACTACGATCTTGGCAACGACTTTTTCTCGTTGTTCTTAGACCCAAATATGATGTATTCATCGGCAATTTATCCGGGCGAAAAAACTAACTTCACGGATGCAGCTAGCTACAAACTCGACCACATCTGCCAGCAGCTGCAGTTGTCACCGAGCGATCACCTTTTAGAGATAGGTACGGGCTGGGGGGGTATGGCTATCTTTGCCGCCAAAAGCTACGGTTGCAAGGTAACCACCACGACTATTTCCGAGGAGCAACATCGATACGCCATTGAGCAGGTAGAAGCCGAGGGCTTAGGTGATCAAATTACGGTATTACTTGATGATTATCGCGATCTGTCGGGAGAGTTCGACAAATTAGTGTCTATAGAAATGATAGAGGCTGTTGGCCCACAGTACTATAAAAGCTATTTTGAAATGTGCAGTAAGCTGCTCAAAAAAGATGGCCTCATGCTGATACAGGCAATTACTATGCCTGACCAACGCTATGCGGTTACATCCGCCGGTGTCGACTTCATCCAAAAATACATCTTTCCCGGCGGCCATCTGCCTTGCAATTCAGTACTACTAAATAATATTGCTAAACATACCGATATGCAAGTCGTTGGTATGGAAGACATTACTCTCGATTACGCGAAAACCTTACACGATTGGCGAGAGCGCTTTTTTTCTCAGATAGCAGCAGTCAAGGAGCAGGGGTATGATGACGTTTTTGTGCGTATGTGGGACTATTACCTGTGCTACTGTGAAGGTGGTTTTCGCGAGCGCAGCATTGGCACTATACAAATGTTGATCGCCAAGCCTCGATGCCTAGATTTGCCTGTTATCAGCTAAAAAAGCGGATAAATCAGCGCAAACTTACTAGACACGATACACTTAGCGGCATAGCTGATAAGTACAACTAGTTAACAGCTCAGTCGCTTAATCGCTATGCAATGGCTTTATTTTGGCGAGATGCGGTTACTATTTATAGGTTGGTCTACAATGACTTCAAAGGCACACTTGTTTACAAAACTTGTCTTACTGACTGCCACGCTCGCCGTGCTAGTGCCTAAAGTCGCTGCCGATACTTCAGTACTTGCATCATGTCCACAGTATCAGTATAGCGCTATTAAAGCTGATGTTATTGGAAGGGTTCGCGCTGTCGCCGAAGGCGAGCTCCTCTATTGTGAATATCATATTTTCGATAACAACGATGATGTCCAACCATCTATTAAAAAAACAAATGTTGAATATCGAGCTCCCGATCAAACCCTCATTGCCACAAAGTCAGTCGATTACACACCAGGTCTCTTGCGCCCTGATGTTGTTCAAATCGACCTGCGCCACAACGAATTACGCAGCTCCTTAGATAGTTCCTCAAAGATTCAGGCAACCACCAAGGACAGTTCGCAAAAGTCAGTGATTGATGTCAGTTATCGGCAACCAAATAGTGATGAGCTGGTATCGAAAGAGGTGAACGCAGAGGATATGTTGGTAATAGATGCTGGCTTTGACGAGGCAGTTAAAGAATATTGGTATGATTTAATGCGTGGAGAGAAACTCATCATCAATTTTTTGTCACCGAGACTCCTGCGAGCCATAAAATTAACTGTTAGCCGGTCTAGCAACGACAATTGTTATCAAGAAGTCTACGACAAAAAAACACAAGTTTGTTTTTTAATAAGTCCCTCTAATATGGTCCTCAACTTGTTTGTAAAACCCTTGTCGCTGACTTACGACTTAGCATCCAGAAGGCTACTGCGTTTTAAAGGCGATGTGAACATTACCGATGCCCAGGGAGACACCCAGAATGCAATCATTAAC
>JBLIME010000192.1:0-4710 GCA_047638515.1 Pseudohongiellaceae bacterium | reverse complement strand
GTGGACATTACTTTATCGCTGATTAATGGCTGCCCACGACAAAACAGATCCTGCTGGCCATCATACTTCTCAACAAGCTCGATTAAGCCAATGCCCGCTTTTGAATACTGCCTTTTCGATAAGAATATTTGTGCCACTCCCGCCTTCGCATAGTGAATAACTAGCCTTGAGTCATCTGTCGGAAAGGGTAGCTGTATAACAATACTTTTAGCATAAGCATTAGCAGAAAATGCCGAAGTTTGTATAAACACCTGAAGAGTTTTAACTCGACACTTTTGTTTGCGTAACTTCTCACAGGCTTTAGTTGCATAGAGCGCGATCGCTTCTTGTAACTGCGACAAACTGGTCACTTTTTTGCCGAATGAACGCGTGCTGTAAATTTGTTTTTTATCTTGCACCACTTCTAAGCCAAGGCATTCAACACCGCTTAACTCACTCGCGGTACGGGTGAGGCAGACGCCACCTATTTGTCGAATTAGTTTTTTATCGGCCATCGATAAATCCCAGGCGCTGTGAATGCCGTTAACAGCTAATTTTTTTGATAGTTTTGCACCCACTCCCCAAACTTTATTAGTACTCAAACGACGTAACAACCACTCCCATTTAACCGGTGTATCAAGTACGCAGACACCATCGCATCGAGGTATTTTTTTAGCCGCGTGACTGGCAAGTTTGGCGAGGGTTTTGGTGGGAGCAATGCCCACCCCCACAGGCATTCGAGTATAACGCCAGACTTTATCTTTGATCTCCGTACCGTAAACTTTTAAGTCATTGTTAAAGCCTTTTAGACTCAAAAACATTTCATCGATAGAGTAGATTTCAATATCTGGGCTAAAATATTTTAAGGTCTCCATGACTCGATTAGATATATCGCCATACAGCGCATAGTTGCTCGAAAACACATGCACATGATTGGCGTCTAAAAAATCTTTTAATTGAAAATAGGCTTTTAGATCGGGAACATCTAAGGCTTTGGCTTCTTTACTGCGCGCCACAATACAGCCATCATTATTTGATAGCACCACTATTGGCTTGCCACGTAGGTCCGGCCTGAAAATTTGTTCACAACTCGCATAAAACGAATTGCAATCAACTAACGCATACATTTTTTGTGCTGATTGACTGAATAGGTCACCACCCCCTCTATAATCAAACTATTCTCGTCGCCGATAACAATGGGAGGATATTTTTTGTTTGAAGACAATAAGCGCTTTGCGTGCATGTCCAATACCTTACAGGTTAATTCTCCGTCTAGAGCCGCCAACACCACATCACCGTGAGCCGGCTCAATGGCTCTATCTATGATCAGTAAGTCACCATCGAAAATACCAATACCCTGCATAGAGTCACCACCTACCCGACAAAAAAAAGTCGCCGCTGGGTGCGCTATCAAATACTCATTAAGATCTAAGGCTTTATCGAGATGATCGTCGGCAGGACTGGGAAATCCTGCTGGTACACGCGCAGAAAATAAAGGCGTAAGTACACTGTAGCGCTTTACAAAACCACCAACTGCTTGAATTGACATAAACACACCTAAAGAATAAATAACTGTTTGGATATACAGTATTCTACAATCGGCAATCGCGCAAGTGAATATCAATAAATGTTGTGAGGAGACAAAAAAGATAGCTAATTCATCCCTTACACTGTGGCGCCAAGTTGATGAGTCGATCGATAGGTAGTTAAATTACTCACGACGGTCAACGAATGATGGCGACTCATTAGTAAAGAGCGGTGAGTCGCTTAGTCGTAGTTGATCTGTAGCTAGATTTAGATGGGAATAGCTGTAGGAAATATAGGATTATGCTGGCTCGCCGGGATCTAGCATCGAAGCGCAGCCGCGCACATTTAATCGTAAAAAGACTAACGATTCTTATGCTCATACATCGCCGCATCAGCTTCTCGAATCATTTCTTCTACTAACTTTTTAGTGTCGTGTTCGAAGTGTTTTAGACCGACACTGTATTCAATGTTGTAGGGCTTATTAGCCGTCTTGTTGTTTTCTTCGACGGCTGCGGCAAATCTAGACAAAACTTCGCCAGCACTATCAGAGTCCGAATCGCTCAGCATCGCTACAAACTCATCGCCACCGAGTCGGCCGATTACATCACTGTCTCGAAACGTCGCAAGCATTAATTGTGCAAACCGAGCCAACACAAAATCACCTTCGTGATGACCGTAATCATCATTTACAGCTTTAAATTTGTTGAGGTCAAAGAATAAAAATGACATCGATACTTGGTTGCGTCGGCACACCTTTAAACTATGACTGACAAGTGTTAAAAATCCGCGCCGATTAGAAATCAATGTCAGCTCGTCGAGGGTAGCTAACTGTATCGATTTTATTTCTTGTTCGACCATTGCGCCTAAATCTTTCAACAGACGCTGATCTTCTTCGTCCATTTTTCTTGGCATTTGATCGATGAGGCACAAGGCACCGATGCTTAATCCTGCTCTTATTTTTAATGGGTAACCTGCATAAAAGCGAATATTTGGCGCCCCGGTTACCATTGGGTTATCAGAAAAGCGTGCATCCTCAGTGGCATCTGGAACAATAAACAACTCATCTTGGTTAATTGCGTGGCCGCAAAAAGAAATATCTCTAGATGTCTCACTCGCATCCAGCCCCTGATTAGACTTAAACCACTGGCGGTCCCTATCGATGAGGCTAATAAGTGATATGGACACACCAAACATCCGTTTAGCCACACGCGTCACCCGATCAAAGCGCTCTTCTTGAGAGGTATCAAGAATGCGTAACGTTTTCAACGCATGCAGGCGCTCTGCCTCGTTTTCTGGAATTACGGGTTTAATCATTAGGACGCCCCTCATTAAAAAAGTGATAGGATATCAGTCTATTTGTTCAGATGCTTTCACACGAAAGCTGATTTTGCAACCCGATAGCCCATGCTGAAAAACTGAAAGCTAACCGCAGCTACTGAGTCAAGACGCTGCTAATTTACGCCCGCTAATTCATACAAAAAAAGGAGGCATGCATTCTCCTCGCTCGCTATCGCACAGCGCTACTATTAATGCCTATATTTAGTGGCCGTTGCAACATGGCTAATGGGATAATAATTTATCCCATTAGCCATGTTGCAACGTATATTGTATGTCGACAGAAAAGTCATCCTAGTTACTTTTAGCCCGCGCTAAAAAATTACTTTGGTCTTTCGGCCCACACGCCGAACCCATGACATTGACCACTTGGCCGACGCAATTTTATCTGTCATAAAAGAGCCATAGTGTAATTTTCATGACTTATTCTATATATCCTAGAGCTGAACATTTTTAGATCTATTGGCGGATTACCTTGACCTATTCATTTACCAAAAAGCATTGATAAAACATGTTGCAAATAGTCAATATCTCAAAATCGTTTGAAGACGGTAGAACCCAACAAAAAATACTGGATCGACTCTCGTTTGCCATTGAATCGGGTAAAAGCGTCAGTATTCGAGGGGCATCTGGATCAGGAAAATCGACGCTACTACACCTGCTGGCTGCGCTAGACAAACCCGATGAGGGTGAAATACTGCTCAGCGCTGCGCCGACATTAAACATCGGTACCCGCTCAGTTAACGCAGCGAACGATAGCCTAATTACAAATATTACGGCCTTGTCAGAGTCCCAAGCCGATCATTACCGGATGTCGACTATTGGCATTGTGTTTCAAAAATATAATTTGATCGATGTGGTATCGGTGCTCGACAATATTTATTTGCCGGCCAGACTCAACGCCATTAAAGGTCGCCCCGTCGACGCAACTTATATCGACACGTTAATCGCGGCCTTAGGTGTCTCGAAGCACGTCAACAAGCTACCCAATCAACTATCGGGAGGCGAGCAGCAGCGAGTTGCTATTGCCCGAGCTTTAGCGCACAAGCCCAAACTGCTATTAGCTGACGAACCTACCGGTAACCTAGACCATAAAAATTCAGATATCGTTAGCCGCCTGTTGATAGACACCTGCGCTCAACTTAGCACGACACTGGTATTAGTCACCCACAGCGAGAAGGTCGCCGAGCTCACTGATCAACAAGTATTTTTGAGTGAAGGTCGCTTAGCGCGCGAGGCGAGTTAACTCCACTTTGATAAAAACGACACTCTTTTTTAAACTACTGCTCAGTAGCTACAACGCCACTAAATTTAGTGTGTCGATGCTCGTCGCATCGCTTTTGATTGCCGCTTGTGGTCTATCTACGGTATTAATTATTAATGCAAGCGCTAAACAAAGTTACGCCAGTAACAGTACTTTTCTAATTGACAACGTCAAGTATCAAGTTATTCCCAAAAATACCCAAGCCCAGCTTACTAAGCGCGACTATGCATTTTTGCGCAAGCTCGGCTTTAATCAACTGATCGCCGTTGCGCAAACGTCAACTCATATCTATGCCGAGCAAAGAACGGGTACGCAACTAAAACAACAAAAAGTTTCTAAGCGTCGAATAGACATCACGGGCATAGACACCATCGCACTACTGCCTTTATTAAACAGTGGTGTTGCCAGCAGTGGAGTCGCCAGCACGGGCGTTTCAACACGCCCAAGTAATCAGGTCAAAAAACTCACTGCGATGGCATTTTCTTCGCCTGTCGGCATTGTCCACCCCTCGCTGCTGACACAATTGACCGTTGATAGCGCTGCCCCCTTCTCTGATAAGTCTCCGAGTAGTTTTTCTGTTCCACGGGATGACAACACTAGTGCTG
>JBLIME010000191.1:0-4713 GCA_047638515.1 Pseudohongiellaceae bacterium | reverse complement strand
TTGCCGCCAATAACTCCCAATGGCTTAATAACTCGGAAAGCTATGTACGTATACGACGATTTCGACCAGCGCATCATTAACGAGCGCGTTACGCAGTTCCAAGACCAAATGGACCGCTATATAGACGGTAAAATTCCTGAAGAGGAATTTCTTCCGTTACGCCTACAAAACGGCATTTACATACAACGTTATGCGCCGATGCTGCGTATTGCTGTGCCTTATGGCATGTTAAATAGCCAGCAGTTACGTGTCATGGCAGAAATTGCCCGCGATTACGATCGGGGCTATGCACATTTTAGTACGCGTCAAAACTTACAGTACAACTGGCCTAAGCTAGAAGAGTGCCCAGAAATTCTCGGCAAGCTCGCTCAAGTTCAAATGCACGCAGTGCAAACCAGTGGCAACTGTATTCGTAATACCACCACCGATGAATACGCTGGTGTGATTGCTGAAGAACTTGTTGATCCTCGTCCTTATTGCGAAATCATCCGCCAGTGGTCAACGTTCCATCCTGAATTTGCTTACTTACCTCGTAAGTTTAAGATTGCAGTAAATGCCGTAGAAGGCGCTGACCGTGCTGCAACTCGAATGCATGATGTGGGTGTCCACATTATTCGTAGCGCAGCAGGTGAATTAGGATATCGAGTTTACGCAGGGGGTGGTTTAGGTCGCACCCCTATCCTGTCTTCGGTTATCCGTGAATTCTTACCAGAAGAAGACCTGTTAACTTACCTGGATGCGATTGTACGCGTATACAACCAATTTGGTCGTCGCGATAACAAGTACAAAGCCCGTATTAAGATTTTAGTAAAAGCACTAGGAGCAGAACGTTTCAGCGAATTAGTTGAAGCCGAGTGGGCACATATTAAAGACGGTAATGGTAAATTGCCGAAAGAAGAACTGGAACGCATTAAATCGCACTTTACTGAGCCTGATTATTTAGCGCTTGAAGCCGATCCTGCAAGCTATACCGGTGCCTTAGCATCTGATAAAGCATTTGCTCGCTGGGTTGATCGTAATGTTCGCACTCATAAAAAGCCAGGCTATGCCGTCGCTACTTTTGCGCTTAAGCAAAAAGGTACAGCCCCAGGAGATGTTACTGATAGCCAGCTATTCGCCGTTGCTGACCTTGCTGATAAGTACAGTTTTGGTGAAGCACGTTCTACGCACCAGCAGAACCTAGTTTTGGCGGACATTGAACAAGCTAAATTATACGACCTTTGGCAAGAAGCAAAAGCATTAGGGTTAGCAACACCTACTTTAGGCTTGCTAACCGATATGATCTGCTGCCCTGGTGGTGATTTCTGCGCCCTGGCCAATGCAAAGTCGCTACCGATTGCCGAAGCCATACAGAATGCTTTTGATGATTTGGATTATTTGCACGACTTAGGTGAGATCGACCTAAATATTTCGGGTTGCATGAATGCGTGTGGTCACCATCATATTGGTAATATTGGTATTTTAGGTGTTGATAAGAAAGGTGAAGAGTTCTATCAAGTTTCGATTGGTGGTGCATCCGGTGAAGATGCTTCAGTCGGTAAAATATTAGGGCCTTCTTTTGCTCGCGATCGCATGACTGAAATCATCCGCACCTTGCTTGATGTATTTGTTGCTCAGCGTATCGAAGGTGAAGCGTTTATTGAAACCTTCCGCCGTGTGGGTATGGATCCGTTCAAAGCGGCTGCTTATCCAGATAAAGTGAGCCCCGCAAAAGATAAGTCAGCACCCGCTGCTGCTAAGTAAGGATTAGACATGACTCAGATTATTTTAGATAAACAAATCGCCAATGATGATTGGACCTTAGTCGCGGATGATGTGGCTCTATCCAATACAAAAGAAGTGATCAATTTTAGCCGTTGGGCCGCTGCAGAAGGCGCTGACAGAGAAGCACTTATTATTAAGCGTGATACAGCATCTTTAGGCATTCAATTAAACGCAGGTGATACCGCAGATTTATTAGCGGCCGACAGCCAAGGCTTTGCTTTGATCAATGTAGACTTCCCTAAGTTTGCCGATGGGCGTGGCTATTCAGCTGCTCGCTTATTGCGCGAACGTTATGAGTTTACCGGTGAATTACGCGCAGTCGGAGATGTGCTGTTCGATCAGTTATTCTCTATGATGCGCTGTGGCTTCAACGCAATGGCGATGCGTGCAGATCAAGACTTAGCGTTAGCGGTAAAAGGCTTCGAAACGTTTTCGTCACCTTACCAAGGTGACGTGAATGATACTCGCCCACTTTTTCGTCGTCGCAGCTAACGGTTAAATTACACTGCCAAACTGAGCATACTTTTCGCGATGCTCTGTTTTAATGATTTATACTTAAAAGGCCATTTACTTGGTTTTTTTTGTGTTTGTTATTTAAGATTAATACCAAGCGTTTTGTTTTAAACACTTACACGGCAACCAGCAGGAGCATTATTGGTGGAACACGATCTAGTCTTTTCATTTTTCTTGATTTTCACTGGCGCCCTTGTATTGGCGACTGTTGCACTCTATACAAAGCAACCCATTATTATTGCCTATATCGCCTTAGGAGCGATTGTAGGACCTTATGGCCTATCTTTAATAGAAGAACCCGAATTATTAGAAGGCATGTCTCATATTGGCATTATTTTTTTGTTATTTCTTCTGGGTTTAGACATGCAACCTTCCAGTCTAGTGACGATATTGAAAAAAGCCACTCTGGTTGCCCTTATCAGCTGTGCTCTTTTCTTTGGTATAGGTTTTGGTATTGCGCAGGCCTTTAATCACTCATCATTGGACAGCTTGGTGATTGGCTTAGCCATGATGTTTTCAAGCACAATTATTGGTTTAAAGCTTTTACCCACCACAGTATTGCATCATAAGCGGGTCGGTGAACTTATGGTTGGGCTATTATTGATTCAGGATTTAGTCGCTATTTTAACATTAATTTTTTTAGGCAGCTTAGGTTCATCCACTGATATGGAGTCAACCGCAGCGCCTATTTGGCAACCTTTTATCGCACTGCCAATACTCGCCCTTAGCAGTTATGTGATTGTGAAAAGTATACTTCTCCCCTTGATTCGTAAGTTTGATCGCTTTCAAGAATATTTATTTATTTTGGCCATTGGCTGGTGTTTAGCAATGGCGGAAGGTGCTCAAGCGATTGGGCTCACCCGAGAAATCGGTGCCTTTATCGCAGGCGTAACACTCGCAACCAGCCCCATTGCACAATATATCGCCATTAGCCTGAAACCCTTAAGGGATTTCTTCTTGGTTTTGTTTTTCTTCGCGCTCGGTGCGGACTTTAATTTAGCATTATTGTCGCAGGTAATCTGGCCGGCCTTAGCATTGGCAGCCGCCATATTGATTTTGAAACCGGTGATTTTCAGATACTTATTAGGAAATATGAGCGAACGGCCAGAACTTGCTTGGGATGTTGGCTTTCGCCTAGGGCAGATCAGTGAGTTTTCATTACTGATTGCGTTTGTCGCTTTTGAACGTTCAATTTTATCTGAACAAGGTTCTCTTTTGATTCAGGCAACCGCTATTATCACGTTTGCCCTGTCCAGCTACATTGTTGTATTTAATTACCCCAGCCCCATTGCGGTAAGTGACAAGCTTCGAAGGGACTAACTCTAAAATGAATGAGTCCCTTCAAAGGATCTGAGAATAGTAACAGTTATGCTTTAGCCAAATCCAATAAATAACGACCTTGACCCTTGCCGGCCAGTACATCTAACAAAACGGCAGGCAGCTCACTGCGACCAATCGTTTTGGTAAAGTCCGTCAGTGTTGATAACTGCCACTCATCGGCGACTTTTTTGATTAATAGCTGTTTATGAGTTTGAGAAATTTCGACTGAATCAACGCCCAATAAGTCGATACCACGAATAATGAATGGGAATACGCTGACACTGAAATCTGCCCCAGCAACCATACCGCACGTTGTTAAAGCGCCGCCATAGTTTAATTGAGGCAAGACTGCCGCAATCATATCGCCGCCACACGTATCGATGCCTGCTTGATACAGTGGGCGAGTCATAGGCTTCTTAGCCATAGGTAAAAGGTCTGCGCGATCCAGTACCTCTGAAGCACCAATATTTAAAAGCCAGTCTTTTGCAGCCGCTTTACCGGTAACTGCGACCACTTCAAAACCTAACTTTGATAATAAGGCAACTGCAACAGAACCTACCCCGCCTGTTGCTCCCGTTACAATAATCTTTCCTGCATCAGGTTTAATATCGGCTTTTAACAGCTTTTCTACAGACAATGCCGCTGTAAAACCAGCCGTTCCCCAGCGCATAGCGTCAGCAAAGCTTAATTCTCCAGGCTTAATGAGCACCCAAGAAGCAGGAACACGTATAAACTCGCCATAACCGCCTGCCGTATTCATACCTAAGTCATAGCCAAATACGAGAACCTCAGCACCTTCAGTGAACTGACCTGATGCGTCACTAACAACGGTGCCTGCAGCATCAATGCCTGGAGTGTGAGGAAAGTTTCGCGTTACGCCACGATTGCCCGAAGCGCTCAATGCATCTTTATAATTAACCGATGAATACTGTACCTTGATAAGAACTTCGCCCTCACCCTTTAACGTTCCAATCGCAGGCAAACATGTGTCATCCACTAATTGCCAGGAAGATACGACAACAGGGGGTTCATCATTCGTTTCAATTGCGCGATAAGCGTGCCATTGGGGCATGATTTTTCCTTTCATATTGCTAGTTAATGACGAGCGGGTAATAA
>JBLIME010000190.1:0-4719 GCA_047638515.1 Pseudohongiellaceae bacterium | reverse complement strand
AAAACTAGTGTAAATTCGGGGGCAATTGCCCCAACCGGTGGTAAATCACCCGATGTTTCAACTGGTGTTCCTCTTAGCGTCACTGTGGCCATAAAAGCCTCCTATAAATAAATGTAAGTAAATGTAAGTAAATGTAAATAGACAGATCTCAATAAGTTGATGTTGAGCTGACAGTTGTCGAACAAAACTCAAGTTATCTGCCAGTGCACAAAAGACACCGACAAAGGCTGTGTCGTCAGTGCAATAGTATCGGTTTAATTTCAGGATACTGTCGAACGCATCGAGAATAAATTAGTAATGGATTCTATAACATTCCAACAATATTCGCATTATATCGGTATTCAGTTTTATCTCTACAGCTAATTTACTGAATTACTAGCACCCCTTGTCGTTATTTTTGATGCCTACGTGTCTAGCGGTTACCGTTATTAATTAAGGTGAATATTGGAGGCCTCGCTAGGTTGATGGTAAAGTTGGAGGCTACTAGATTACATATGTCGGAAAAGTAAATTATATGCCACCTTCGATTCTTTTTACTGCGGTCTTTATTTATATTGTGGTGTTGTTCGGTCTCGCTCGTTGGGGCGACCGTCAACAGTTTACAGAGCGAAGTATTGTGCGCCATCCGGCGGTCTACGCACTTGCCTTGGGTGTCTATTGCACCTCTTGGACTTTTTACGGGCTTGTCGGCACCGCCTCCGAACAGGGCTGGCGGTTTTTGCCAATTCTACTGGGTCCTATTTTACTGTTCACGCTGGGTTATCCCCTGTTAGAGCGTATTCGTCGGGTAACTCGACAGGAGCATATTCATAGTATCGCCGATTTTATCGCATCTCGGTATGGCAAGCGCCAAGGTGTGGCTGCAACGGTCAGTTTGGTGGTGTTACTAGGCATCATTCCCTATATTGCACTGCAATTAAAAGCGGTATCCGACACCCTTTTGTTGACAATTGGCGACAACTTTTTAGCGAGCCAAGATGTTACCTTTTTAATTGCAGTCAGTATGATTGTTTTTTCGTTACTCTTTGGAGCTAGACGTCTCGATATGTCGGGCTATCACTCCGGTTTAATGTTCGCAATTGCATTTGAATCAGTTGTCAAAATTATTGTATTAGTGGTTATCGCGCTGTTCGCACTATCGTGGCTACCGAGTGACGCTTTCAAACCTTCAACTGATGTCTTTACGACCGATATTTTTACGGCTAATCATATGTTTGCCGACAAGCCTTCCTGGCTGCGTTTTTTTGTTGAGACCTTGTTGGCCATGTGTGCAATTTTTTGTTTGCCGCGAATGTTTCACGTCACTTTTGTCGAGTGTTTATCAAAAGATCACTTAAAAAAGTCTCGCTGGCTGTTTGTTAGCTATCTCCTCATCATAAGCCTATGTGTGCTCCTCATAGCGAGTGTCGGTAACACTTTATTTTATGGCGAACTTGCGGTTAATGGAGATAATTACGTTATTGCACTGCCGTTAATGAAAGATTCATCGTGGTTGGCCCTACTGGCTTTTCTAGGTGGTTTTTCGGCGGCGACCGCAATGATTATTGTTGCAACTATCACGCTCAGTCAAATGTTTAGTAATGATGTAATTTTACCCCTGTTGGTAAGCCGTCGAAATGCAACGAATCAAACCAGCGACTTTTCTCGCAGCTTAATTATAGCGAGACGCTTAACGGTGGTGTTCGTTGTACTTGGTGCCTACTTGTACCAGATTATTTTGGCAGAAAATGTTGCATTAACCAGCATTGGCTTAATCGCTTTTGCACTAGTGGTGCAGCTAGCTCCGGGTATTTTGTTTGGGCTTTATTGGCGCAAGGGTAATGCTTATGGATTGTACGCGGGATTAGTGGTTGGCTTGGGCTTATGGTTTTACACTCTGATGATTCCACTGCTCGTTAACGCGGGTCTGATTGGTTCATTTGTATTGGAGGATGGCTTATTCGGTTTGACTTGGCTCAAGCCAGAAGCCTTATTTGGTTTAAGCTTTGGTGACAGCTTTACCAGAGGTGTGTTGATTAGTCTGGGTGCCAATATAATATTTTATTGTTGGTACTCGCTGACATCCAACGAAAACTTCTCGGACCGATTGCAGGCGAACGCATTCACCAATCTAGAAAAGACGGTTTACAAGCCTTATGAAGACATAAATCTCGAAGACCTCTACCGTTTGTTGCAAGAGTTTTTGGGCACAAAAATGACGGAGTCGTTGTTTGATGAATGCGGTCAAGGTGTGACAGCTAGCGATAAGTTGAGTTTGATTGAAAAGTCTCAAAAAATGTTGGGGGGTATTGTCGGTATTGCCTCTTCACAAACAATGTTGAGTAGTCTACATAGCGGACAAAAACTGGCAGTAGAGGATGTTGTTAATTTATTTGGTGAAACCACCAAAGCGCTGCGTTTTAACCAAGAAGTGATGTTTGCCTCATTTGAAAATATATCCTCGGGTATCAGCGTGGTCGATAGCGATTTGAAGTTTATTGCTTGGAATCATCGCTATAAGACGATGTTCGACTATCCTGACGGCATGCTAAAAATTGGCTTGCACGTCGCCGATGTCATGCGCTATAACGGTGAGCGCGGGTTATTAGGTGGTGGCAATATCAATGATTTAATTCGCAAACGCCTGTCATTAATGTCTACCGCTAATGCTTACCGTGTGGTGCGAACTCACAGCGACGATATGATTATAGAGATTAAAGGACGTCCTCTGCCCAATGGCGGCTATGTGACGACGTATGATGATATCACCGAATTTATTATTGCACAGAGACAGCTAGAGGATGCTAATCTTAATCTTGAAAAGCGAGTCCAGGAAAGAACAGAAAAAATAGAGGAGATAAACTACGATCTGGTTCAAGAGATAGAGCGACGCGGGGAAGTTGAAAGTGAGTTGCGCGCAGCCAAGCATATTGCCGACGATGCAAATGCCTCTAAAACTAAGTTTCTAGCGCTTGCGAGTCACGATATCATGCAGCCACTGAATGCGGCTAATCTTTATGCGAGTGCACTACAAGACGGCAAGGAATACAATCCTAATTTAGTTGAGCAACTAAAAAGCGCCATCCAAAATACTGAGTCTATTATCTCATCGCTGCTAGAAATCTCTCGGCTTGAAAGTGTGGTGCTAGCGCCAAATTTAGAAAGCTTTAGCCTGCATAGACTATTATCAAATTTAGTCGGTGAAGCGATGGTCCAGTTGTCTGGCGACCTCGAAATAAGCTACTGCAAAACTTCGCTCAACGTGCGTTCCAACAAACACTATCTCCGTCGCATTCTGCAAAACTTCATCTCTAATGCTGTTAAGTATACGCAGACGGGTAAGGTACTCGTGGGTTGTCGTCGAATAAATGGTGATGGCACGCAGCCGCAGATGGTGGAGGTTTGTGTCATCGATAATGGGGTCGGTATCTCCAAGCAAGAGTGTACGGCAATTTTTGACGATTTTTATCGCAGTCAGCGTCAGCAGCAGCAGGACATTATTCCGGGTATCGGTTTGGGTTTGTCAGTGGTGAAGCGCTTCAGCGATCTACTGCAACATCCAATTCGTTGTCGTTCGGAGCTTAACTACGGTAGTTGTTTTTCTATTCGAGTACCCGTTGATAGTGACTCTGTTATTGACGAGGGGAGGGTCGTGGTCAGCGGCCTGATCGATAAGCCCCAAGACCAGCTCAAAGATTTAAGGGTAACTTATGTTGATGATGATCCGCAAAATCTATTAGCGACATCAACGCTGTTAAAACACTGGCACTGTGATGTCAGCTTGTTTGAGCGCGTCGAGGCAATCATTAGCTACGCTGAAACGGCATCCCCGCCCGATGTGATCTTGATGGACTATCAATTGGGCCATGTCAAAGTTAACGGGGTGTTGTTGGCCGAGCAACTAATTGCATCTTGGCGGGCGCGTTTTGGTGAAAGTGTATCGATACCCGTTTGCATTATCTCGGCGGCGACTGATGCCGACCTAAGCACCATCGTCGCCAAAGCAGGGTTTGAGCTTTTGCGAAAACCCCTAAAGCCCGCGAAGCTTCGCGCCCTGTTGGCTCAGTTTGGGCAGCGTAGGCGCTGCTGATGATCTTGAGAGCTTGACTGAATACTACTCGCCTGCTGTTGTCGAGTTCCTGCGTTCAGCCAAGCTGTTCGCGGGCGCTAAGCGCCTCACTAATGAATAACTGTAGGTAACGCTAAAATAGGCATGCCGAAGCAAGTTAGGTGTATTTTTTGAAGCTTAGGGACGATTATAGGCCGGTTTGCCAACGCTTAGATCTGATCTTGCAGTTTATTTAACAATTTGCAGTCGCGACTGCGCAAAGATGCTTGCAGTGTCAATGCAAAGAGTTAATGCAGAGTGTCAATGCAAAGTGTTAATGCAAAGAGTTAATGCAAAGAGTTAATGCAAAGAGTGAATGTGGGGGGTGCTGATGCCTAGAGTAATAGTTTCTGCCATAGCGACTGGCCGAAGCTAATGCAAACTGCCTGCAGATACTCAGTGAAACGCGAACTAAGGGACCACGTGAATAGTGAGATTTTACGCTTAGGGGTTGCTCGGCGCTTTACAAAAGAACTACGCAAACGGAGGCACAAAAAAAGGCGAATCTTGTGAGATTCACCTCTTTGGAAAGCATAGACTACTAATTAGATAGCTACGATATTCTCGGCTTGTGGGCCTTTTTGTCCGTCGGTCACGACGAATTCAACTTGCTGGCCTTCGGCTAGTGTTTT
>JBLIME010000189.1:0-4824 GCA_047638515.1 Pseudohongiellaceae bacterium | reverse complement strand
CGACGCAGCAGCATCTAATGAAGCAAGCGCTTGAAAATGTTTTAGCCATTGATGACCTATCGAAAGATGTTTATGAGGTTGTTAGTAAAAGCTTAGCAGTTGACAAATAATGTCTTTTGAGTCGATTATCAAGAAGCATGCGAACCTTGAGCGTTTTTTCTCTGTACGCTTTGGCGTCAAGTCATTACTTGATTCCGTAGATGATATTGAGCAATGGTTCGAATCCGATCTAGGAAAAAATATCTTGTCTCTGCAGCAAGATAAATTAGATACATTAATGCCCGAAGTTTTTGGCTACCACTTAATGCAAATGAGCGTATTGGACAAGCTGCCGCTATCAAGACAGAGTCCAGTATCCCATCATTTTTCCTTAGGCTTTAATCCCCGCCAAACAGATTTGAAAATTGATGAGCTAAGCGATAAGAAAAATGCCAAAGAAAATTTTACCATTGCGACTTCTGCCATCAGCGAATTTGAGCATTTGCCGATTGAGGAAGAGTCGATTGACGCAGCTATACTGCATCATGTGTTAGATTACTCAACAGACCCACATCGCTTATTGCGTGAAACAGCGCGCACTATTATCGCTAATGGCTTCATTGTTATTATCGGTTTTAATCCAAGCTCGATGTTGATGTTAAAAAAACAAATTGGGCGCTGTATTAAACGTAGCGACCACTGGCGTTACCATGACTTGCGTAAGGATAGAGTAGTTGACTGGTTAAGAGTGTTGGGTTTTAAGCCTATGTTAGTTCAATACGGATATCATAGTTTGCCGTTTAATACCGCCTTCAATGGCAAAGTCGACAAACTACTCGCGCAACTATTACCACCACTGGGCGCATTTTATATCATTGTTGCTCGCAAGCACGTGATACCCATGACGGTGATTAGGGAGCCCTGGAAAAAGCGGCGAGCCTTACCGGCTTGGGTCAAAGGTAAAACTGCCACGCATCCTGCTATTAAAAGAGATAAAGACAAGTTGTAGGCATCACGTTACAAGGTGCCTCGTGAATACTGAAATAAAATATGCTAGCCACCAACTAAACACTGGGGCGATCTAATAATTCTTTACGCTTAGAGATAAATTAATACAATCTATCTCTAAACATAGAATACTAAGTGAAGAGAGAGTAACTTGAAAGAAGTTGAGATATTTACCGATGGCGCCTGTAAAGGCAATCCAGGTCCAGGTGGGTGGGGTGCCTTAATGCGGTTTGGTAAAATTGAAAAAAGCTTGTGTGGCGGCGAGAATAACACCACGAATAATCGTATGGAACTGATGGCCGCTATCAAAGCGCTGGCAGCACTATCGGAGCCTTGTAGCGTTGAACTTACCACCGATTCACAATACGTTCGCCGGGGTATTACTGAGTGGATTGTAAATTGGAAAAATAATAATTGGCGTAACTCTGCCAAAAAGCCTGTAAAAAATAGTGATTTATGGCAGCAACTTGATGAAGAAGCTCAGCGTCACATCGTGAAATGGTTGTGGATCAAAGGCCATAGTGGTCATAGAGAAAATGAAATAGCTGATGATTTAGCCAACGAGGGAATCCCAAAATGAGACAAATCATTCTTGATACTGAAACTACAGGTCTTGAGCCATCCCAAGGTCACCGAATTATAGAAATCGGTTGTGTTGAAGTTATAAATCGCAAGCTCACAGGTAAACACTATCATCAATACATCCGTCCTGAACGTGCTATTGACGAACAGGCCATAGAAATCCACGGTATCACACCCGACTTTTTAAAAGACAAGCCTGTTTTTTCAGAAATAGTCGATGAGTTTATGGCATTCATTGACGGTGGCCAGCTAGTCATCCACAACGCACCTTTTGATGTTGGCTTCATCAATCATGAGCTCAAATTGCACAAGGGTAGTTTTAAAGCAATTAAAGATTATTGTTCGGTAATCGATACTCTAGTCATGGCAAGACAAAAGCACCCTGGCCAAAAAAATAATCTTAATGCTCTGTGTAAACGCTACATGGTTGACAACTCTCAACGCGATTTACACGGGGCTTTGTTAGACGCTGAAATATTAGCAGACGTCTACCTAATGATGACCGGTGGCCAAACGGCCCTGTCCTTGAGTGATAAAGATTCATCGTCTGTTAGCGGATATCAAGAAGAAGGTATTCAGCGATTAACCAAAAAGTTCACCACACCGATTATTCGAGCAGACATAGCGGAGGAGAGCGCACACCAACAAAAGTTACAATCCATACAGAAGGCAAGTGGCGACAACTGTATCTGGCTTGCTAAGGCTTAATTGCCTAGTCAGTCACCATGCGTCATGTGTTTTATAACTTCTCAATAACTTTTTAACCTACTAAGTTCTGGGCTTGCAAGGCGCTCGCCGTGAAACCTCTGTTGGTTAAGTATTTTGACGCAGCGCCTTAATTTAGTTAACTCTCTGTGATCTTTACATAGACACTTACATCGCTTAATTCTTGCCCCTATTCGCCAGCAAGAAGGTTCCGGTTTGTCTCGATACATATTGCAGGGCTGGTCAATAGGTGGATAACCTCTCCTATGAGTTGTTATTGAGTATTGCCGGGCCTACATTCATCGTGTTGATCTCTCGACCTCACGCAGCGGGACTTCTATTGACATCTGTTCACAGGGACGCACTTACCGCGCATAAGTTGGTGACTAGCCGATACCTTTGTGTCGGCTAGTACAATATTGCCAGAATGCTAAAAGACGTCGCCACCTTTTATCCCAGTCGTGTGTCACGACCTCTAGGGCTCTGCTGTCCCATTCAATGCTGTCGAGTTTTAATGCTTTGATGTCGCAGAATTATTATGCCGTCGCTGCGAAATTTCTCGCAATGAGATATAGATACCACTCGTGCAAATAATCGCTATACCTAACCAGACTACGACATTCGGCAAATAATCAAAAAATAAGTAGCTAAGTATGGTGGCGACGATAATCTCGAAGTAGTTAAAGGGTGACACCAACGATGCCGGTGCATATTGGCAGGATAAAATCACTAAAAAGTGACCAGTGGCAGCAATCATACCAATAGCTGCAAATATTAAGATAGCTTTACTATCTATTGGCACCCAAACCGGCGCTATCCAAGGAGTTATTGCCACTGATCCGACTACAGCTGTGTAGAAGAGTGTCATTAACGGACTACTGCTAGTCGATACTTTCCTCGTCACCAAAATATAAAGTGCATAGCTCAAACCCGCTACCAGCGCATACAACAAACTAGGCTGAAACTGCTCACTGTTAGGTTGCAGTACAATCAATACCCCCACAAAGCCAAATAAGGTAGCCAGCAAGCGTCGTAGACCGAAGGTTTCACCAAGTATCAATGGTGACAGTAGCGTGACGATTAAGGGTGATATGAACAATAGTGCGAGAGCATTCGGAATCGGATTTGACTTGATGCATAAAAAGAAAAAAAACGTTGATGATAATAGACACATACCACGGAATATCTGGACCCACGGATGTTTAGGCACGATCCAGCACCGTTCTTTGCGCCATATTAAGAAAGGTATCAACCAGATCACATTGAATATAAACCTACCCCATACAATTTGTAATACAGGGAATTGAGCGGTTAACATTTTGGCGAGAATATCCATCACCGGAATAACCATCATGCCTAAAAGCATCAGTCCGATGCCAAGCATTGGACGGTCGTGGTTCGATTGACTCATAACGGTCCATAGTGGTTATCAAGCGGTTAGGTATAGTCGTGGCACAGGTGAGACCACCACCAAGTAAGGGCTGGAGCAGTCTATCTTTAAAACGTCTAATAATATATACCGCAATAGTGGTGTCACGCTTGTCAAGCTTCATTGCGAAGATCTAATAGCCTGATACAAGCCAAGCTAGCTCAAGTGTCCGGGAGTTGAGCTCGATGCAGCGCTATACATTTGAAGATTTGTGTCAGCAACTGAGACTCGTAATGCTGCCAGCTTCTCGACAAAGTTTGTCGAGAGTAATTGCACAGCGACTGCTTGTAACACCCACAGAATACAATGACTGGTATCAACCGCCGGCCCGATTTGGACACGCTGATTTTTTACGTCAACTCTGCTTGCGAGCAACCAACCAGTAGTTTCAGCAACGTGTTATTCACGCCGATAATAGGGAAGTTGCCTTGGTAATTGTTAGGCCTTCTCAAGTCTGATAAAGGACACTGGCAGAGAGCTTGTTTTCTCGAAGAATTCACGACAGGTAACACCAATAAAGATTTCTACTGAGCGCAGCGCCTTTGCGGCAGCATCACTCCTGATGACTAGCTCGTGTTTACAGTCTATTTGTGATCGTCTTCTTTGCCGCACAGGGAATGGTCACTTCTGCGCATTGTGTTGGGAATTATAAAAGTATTCTATTTTTATAATTCGTTTAATATTACTACTAGTAAGGCGGGCTTAATAATTTTTATAAAGCACATAATTATATTTTTAGGGCTGCCATTAGGGTCTTTCACCTGTTGCTTGATCAATACAGTTTGTTCATAGATCGATTTAAGGCATCGCTTATTTAAAAATTTTTAAAATAACATTGGCAGTTTTATCAACTTTAATCTTATTGATAGCGACTATATTACTACGGAAATTACTCGTCACCAAATCCAATACTGTTTATGCGGTCGCGCTTAATAATAACAGACAGTAGTGATTTACTTTATTGACTAATTTCATCGATAGGATGGTGCTAGTAGATCATTGGACTCGTATTGGAATACAAAGCACTAGTTGTCTGTACATCGGAGCTTGATCAGTAATCAATGATTTTTCAATAAATATCGCGCAATCTACTTTTTTTACTGGTCGGTATATTGCTCTTA
>JBLIME010000188.1:0-4887 GCA_047638515.1 Pseudohongiellaceae bacterium | reverse complement strand
TAGTTTGAATAATATCAAACCCCACGGCAGTGAGTGGAAAATGATTATGCGAGATTTTGGTGCCGTGCCAAACGTTAGAGGTAAATATACTCTTGAGGGTATTCCGGTCCGCAATATCAGACGTTATGAGTATCAGTGCTCGTGCCGACAGGTGGGCTTGACGAGCCATCGACACCGAAAAGTTAGACAGGGTATTCAGCAATATCGCTGTCGCGACTGTAGACAAGTATTAGTATTGGTGGCCGATGTTTTTAGTGAGTCGGAAAATATTGATTAACAGAAAATAATAAAGAGATCAAATTGTGTTTAAATTTACGTTTATATTGCTAGTTGGTTTTATTGTGGGTGCTGTAGTCGTTGAAAATAAGCAGTATTTTACCGAAACTATTGCTACTCCCGTCTCGTTTTTACCCGATGGCGGCGAGTATGATGGCGAGCTCTTGAAGGGCGAGTTGAATGGTAAGGGCAGGATTGTTTGGCCCAATGGCGATATTTATGAAGGCGAGTTTAAACAGGGACTATTTCACGGTCAAGGACGCTATGAAATAGCCAGCAACATATACACCGGCGAATTTTTCAAAGGCGTTGCCCGAGGTGAAGGCTCTATTGCCTATAGCGACGGTCGTAAATATGAGGGCGATGTCGATTTTGGCGAGGCCAATGGCGTGGGTTTACTGCGCTTCGACAACAAACAATATACGGGTGACTTTAAAGATAATTTATTTCACGGCGTCGGTGAGCTGCTACAAAATAATGGAGATATCTATGCGGGAAAATTTGCCAATGGGCTGCCTAATGGACAGGGGCTAGCGACATTTTCTGACGGTCGAGTTTATCAGGGGCAGTTTGTTGATGGTGCATTGACCGGTGAAGGCGATTTTCGTGACGGTGAAATTATTTACACCGGTGGTTTTAAAGATTGGTTGTTTAGCGGCAAGGGTCGCTATCAATATAACAACATTACTTACGTTGGTGATTTTTCTGAGGGTCGTTTCGATGGTGTTGGGCGTCAAACGCTGAGTGACAATGTGAGCTATGAGGGTGAATTTGTCGGTGGAAATTATCACGGCCTCGGAGTTTTACTTGAGAGTGGAGACCGCTATGAAGGCGAGTTTGAGTCGGGCGTTAAACACGGTAGCGGTCGCTTAATTTATGCAAAGGCTCTCGATGGCATCAAAGAAATTGAGGGTGTGTGGGTTAACAATACATTAGTTAGTGCCGATAACGATTTGGCTCAATACAATAGTGAGGTCGTGGTCGAAGACGTGCTTTACAAACAAAGTCTGCGATTAGACGCAATGCTCGAGTTAATCGAAGCCGAAAATCCAAGCGCTATAGATATGTATTTTGTGGGTATTGCCGGCGATGGTTCAGAGGGTGTATTTCGGCGTGAAGTAGAGACGATAAAAAATATTTTTGACGAAAATTATGAGACAAAGAATAAATCTGCGTTATTGATTAATAGTAATGTTACTTATCAAAATATTCCATTAGCAACGATCACAAGTATCGAGAAAACACTGCAAGGTGTGTCTGCAAAAATGGATGCAGACAACGACATACTGTTTATTTATTTTACCAGTCACGGCTCTAAAGATTTTGATTTTTCCTTGGCTCAGGACGGTTTAACACTCATGGATTTAAGCGCTCAACGCATGGGCGAAATTGTTCGAGGTCTGCCGGTTAAACATAAAGTGATTGTTGTCTCCTCGTGCTATGCCGGCGGTTATCTTGAAACGGTAAAGGATGATACAAGTCTAGTAATTGTGGCATCGTCGGCCGATAAAACTTCATTCGGTTGCGCCGATGCTAGAGAGATGACTTACTTTGGAGAGGCCTTCTTTAAAGATGCCCTTGCAAATTCGCCAAGTTTTGTTGAAGCCTTCGATCGCTCGCGCTCCATCGTGCGGGGTCGTGAAGCAAAAGAGAATGTCGAGCATTCAGTTCCTTTAATTTTCAAACCTAAAGCCATAATAGAGCATTTGGTCAAGTGGCGAGAAGAGTTAGCAGATAGGCTTAGGCAACGTAATATTATCATTGAGTAGTATTTGACTCGTTTTATTTTTTAGTGTCTGGCGCATTCTAGGAGCTGCTCTTTGGAGTCATTAGTTTTTTATCAGTACGTATTGATTGCGCTTATTTTTATGTGGAGTGGGCTCGTGCGCTCCGCCTTGGGTTTTGGTGGTGTTGCACTTGCCTTGCCATTTTTATTGATTATCGACGATCGCCCTCAAATTTACCTGCCTATTATGGCTGCCCATCTATTAGTTTTTTCCTTTACGACGGTTGTTACAAATCATCGCTTAGCTAAAAAAGGCTTTGCCGAGCCAACGGTTGCATGGTCATTCTTAGGCAAAGCGCTGTTAATCATGATCATTCCAAAGTGTATCGGTGTTCTTGGCTTGATTACACTACCCACGCAAATCATTAACACCATTATTTTTACGATCATCGGCCTGTATTCAATGACTTACGTGCTTAACTATCATATTGAAAGTAAGCATAAGTTTGCCGACTTAATATTTTTAATTGTGGGCGGCTATATTAGCGGCGCATCACTAATTGGCGCTCCGTTAATCGTGGCAGTATTTTCTAAGTATGTCAGTCGCTATCAGTTGCGAGATACTTTATTTGTTTTATGGTTTATTTTAGTTTGTGTAAAAATGGGTTCATTCGTCATCGCAGATATAAATCTACAGCTTATTCATCATCTATGGCTGCTGCCATGTGCCGCACTGGGGCATATTTTGGGTTCGCGCATACATCAAAATCTGTTAACTACCGACAGCGTCAAGTTTTATAGAGTACTGGGAAGTGCGCTACTTGTATCTAGCGCTGTCGGCCTACTCAAGGCGTGGCTTTAATTTATACTGGCTTAATCTAGGCATTCGTTTAATTTAATTGCCCGTTATTTTTTGGAATAACACTTATAACTTTAGTTATAGATAGATGTTTCGTGAATGGCTCAAGCGAGCGAAGGCAGGTTATCGTAGTTAAAAAGCCTAACTTGTCAGACGTTAAGACAAAAAATGATACTTTAAGTACTTAAAATAGCTATATATGTAAGGGTATAGCTAAAAGAATAATGAGCATATGTGGGCACTCTTTTGGTGTTTAAGCTAATTAAAGAATAATCCTCCATATCTTTTATGCTTATTTGTTATATCAATTAGCTGTTAATCACAGATTGATGACATTATGATAACATTAAGGTTAACTTAAGAAGCTTAGCTGATCAGACTATAGTAGCGCCAAATGATAAAAATAAAATCAATGGTTAGTAGTGGTAGTAAGCAAGTGAGTTGAAAGGAAGTAAGTCGTGGAAGTAGAAGATAGTAAGGTAACTGGAACTGCCTTTGATTTTTTAACGGCACAGTTGTGCCAAGAATGATTAAAGGCACCAAACTAAGTTATTGATTATATTGACTGCTGTATATTTAGTATCAAAAACATACATAATTGGAGAAAGTAATGATTAAATTTTCATCACTAATGGCCGGCGGATTAACTGTTGGTTTAGCAATGGGTGTTCAAGCAGGCACTCTAGAGGATGTAATCGAACGCGGTGAATTGTCATGCGGCGTGAGTACTGGTCTAGCTGGCTTTTCTCAGAAAGATGAGAAGGGTAATTGGAGCGGTTTAGACGTTGACGTTTGTCGTGCTGTTGCTGCTGCTGTTTTAGGTGACGCAAGCAAAATTAGCTTCAAACCATTAACGGCTAAAGAGCGTTTTACTGCCCTTCAGTCAGGTGAGATCGATATGCTTTCACGTAATACAACCTGGACTCATACACGTGATACTTCTTTGGGTCTAAACTTTGCTGGTGTTGTCTATTATGATGGTACTGGTTTTATGGTTAATAAGAACTTAGGCGTTAAGTCTGCTACAGAACTAGACGGTGCTAATGCATGTATTCAGGCAGGTACTTCGACTGAACTTGCAATTGCTGATTATTTCCGCGTACAAAACATTAGTTACAAAGCAGTAACTTTTGACTCTTCCGATCAAACACGTGCTGGTTTTGAATCTGGTCGTTGTGACTTTTTAACTTCCGATCAATCTCAACTATATGCATTACGCATTGGTTTGACTGATCCATCAAGCGCAATTGTGCTCCCAGAAGTTATTTCCAAAGAGCCATTGGGTCCGGTTGTTGCTCAAGGCGATGATCAGTGGTTTAACGTTGTTAAATGGTCTCTTAATGCAATGATCGAAGGTGAAGAGCAAGGTGTTACTTCTGCAAATGTTGACGAAATGAAAGCTAACGGTAAGCCGCAAAA
The DNA here is from genome assembly GCA_047638515.1 of Pseudohongiellaceae bacterium. Lineage (GTDB taxonomy): Bacteria > Pseudomonadota > Gammaproteobacteria > Pseudomonadales > Cellvibrionaceae > CANLBN01. The sequence goes on along the minus strand of JBLIME010000188.1, from coordinate 607 downwards.
CAAGCGCCTACTTGGTAGTGAAGGTGAGTTAGGTGCAAACCTTGGTCTGAATGCAGATTGGGCTTACCAGGTGATTAAGCAAGTGGGTAACTATTCAGAGTCTTTCGAGCGTAATGTTGGTAAAGATTCACCACTGAAAATATCGCGTGGATTAAACGCATTATGGAGTGATGGTGGTATCTTGTACTCGCCAGCCATGCGTTAATTGTAAGCTAGATAATGAAAGGGACGCATAAGTGTCCCTTTTTTATTCGTTAAGATATTTTTATTTGTATTTAATTTTGAGCTTCGACGCTCACTTCTTTAGAAGCACGCTTTATGTTTAAACAAAAAACAACAGAACAAATTAAAGCAGCCTCACGTCAGACCGATTCCGGTTCACATGTCTTTTATAATAATCCAAAATATCGCGCAATTATTTATCAAGCGTTATTAATTTTTGGCGTAGGTTATTTCTTTTATGCAATCGTCAGCAATACCTTGGCTAACTTAGAGTCTTTGGGTATTAAAAGTGGCTTCGGCTTTTTGAGTAATGCGGCAGGTTACGATGTATTGATGACATTGATTCCCTTTGAATCTACCGACACGTATATGCGCGTTTTTATAG
>JBLIME010000187.1:0-4898 GCA_047638515.1 Pseudohongiellaceae bacterium | reverse complement strand
CACCGAATCGACTAATTCTGACCAAGAGCAATACACTGAAACCCTTACGCTTGATGGCTTCGAAATTAGTTTATCTGGCGAGTTTAGTGATGACCTTGGCAATGCCGTTAGTGCGAGCCTTGCGGCCAATATCGATAACTTTAAGGAAACCTGTAATCAAGAATCGAGTTACAGTAGCCAGAATGGCGGTAGTTATAGCTACGAATGTGATCTCAATGAAACTGAGACCGATTACGCGATGGCCAGCCTGAGCATTGTCTTCAACTTGGACATCGACGGTGTCGATGACGACGTAAAGGTTGAATTCAATGCCAGCCGTATCGGATTAGAGACCGGTGACGGTACGCTGAACCTAAACTACCGTGGCAAGCAACTTAATTTGGCGTACAAAGGCGGCAATAGCGTCACCTTAAGTAACCACAACGGTGTAACCATGACCTTGACAGCAACAGAAGACGACGATGAAGCCCGCCTTTCTGGTGACATCAAACAAGGTGGTTCTGCCTTTGCCACAATCAGCGACGAAAGCGGCGCAGTCGTGATTCGCTATAACGATGGCAGCTTCGAAACGATAATGTAAGCTACACCGTTGCAATATTAGGGAGGCTTTTGCCTCCTTTTTTTATCATTTTTATTTTATTAATATCGCTCCTTGGATTTCTTATGCGCGCCCTCATCGCCATTATTTTTAGCCACTACTCCCTAGTGAGCTTTGCCGCTACAACAGACACTGAATACTATTCCTATATCGACAGTCTCAGCTATAGCCAAGCCGCTCCCATAGAGCAAATAATTCACGATCTTGATGGTGCACCACTTAAATCTGGAAAGTTTGCCTTTACGCACAATCAGTTTGAAGTTGGCCTGCGCAAAAAGGATTTTGAATTCAGTTATTTTTATCGCTTTGACTATTATTTAAAATTTAACAACGACACCGCACAGCTTTCCTACTTACTAAAGAACGACATTCCTTTACCCAAGAACAAGCGTTATAAAGTTTATTTTCAACCAAACCATCTACGAGCATGGGGACTTGCCATTGCTAAGCAGATCAAGGTTTCTGACACAGCTTCAGTTAAAGCACGGCTGAATTATTTACAAGCGGACAAAACCACTGATGGCTATCTAAAAGGTTACTTACAGTCGTTGGACGACGGCTATCAAACTCAGCTCTACTTAGACTATGGCTATAGTCGAGATACCTTGCTAAAACGCCCTGAAGAACACACCGAAGGCCATGGACTTAGCATGGATATCGATATTAATTGGCAGGCAACGGATAAAATCAAACTGTCATTACTTGGTCGAGACATCGCCTCTTATATAAAATATCGCGACCTTACTTACACCCAAGCGAATGTCAACACAGACACTATTTCCTATAACCAAAATGGCGCCATCGATGCGACACCCACTGTGAGTGGTGTCGAGCGCAATCGCAATCAAAACCAACAGCTGCCCAGCCGACTTGAACTAATTGGGGAATACTCGCTCACTCAGCAAGATGGCATAACAGCTGAATTATTTAGCTACGACTATCAACTATTCCCCCGCATTGGCTATACCCAGAAGAAACCAGCATATTACTGGCGACTGGATTACGACCTGCGTACTCAAGCATTGGGAATAGGCGTAGGTCGACAAAACCTTGGCTTTTCCTTGCGTAACGACTCGCTAAGATGGGAGGCTGCTCAAGTAGTTGAAATAACAATAGTTGGTACATATTATTTTAATTAACTAATCAGTATTCTTGCCTAAGGTGCCGTCGAAACTACAAACTAATTTATAGTGCATTCACCTCCATCAGGAACCGATTATTTTATCAATTACCTAATTCCAGATGTTATCTACACCAACCCATAATCTGTGGTCATTTGTTAACTGCTCTAAACCTTGGTCATTAAGTCGGTAAATTCGCGTATCAACCACATGAAGAGATACGTACTGTAATTTTTTAAAATAAGTACACCAAAGGTCGATACTTAGCCTTTATCTTTATCGTAACTGCCAGCGCCCGACATCGTTTGCGAATACAACCATGAGTTGATGGATTTTAAAACACGTTCGGTGGAACTCTTTGCTGTCCAGCTTCAGATGAACAGTAGTAATCATCAATAAAATTTCTAACAGCCGTTTCACTAGCAATATGGCCCGTATTACTTGAACGGATATCAGCAGCCATTGATATAATAATTCCTTTAAACGCAAATAACGAGTCTTTTGGAATGAACAAACCATGAAAATATTGATTGTCTGCTTTTCGGCCCTTATGAGAATATTGTCCATTGAAACACTCAATTTTTCAGTCATAGTTCTCTCTTACTTAATTCTTTATTGTGTCTTTGCTAATGCTGCAATTCGTGACTCAATTGTGCACTTTGGAGCTGCCTTAACGTGAGTTGTATGATTGCTAGACCATAAAGGATAAGCCACCTAAAAAGTTACCTAATGCTGTTAGCACTTTATTCCAAACAATGTAATCCATTAAGAGAACTCACCACCCATAATCAAACCGTATGAAAAAAAGAAATATGTTAACAACAGAGTGCTCAAAACCCATGTAGAAAAATAAGAAGATAGGCATCGACATTGCGATAACCTTTCAACTAAAGGTGGTAGAGATCATGGTACCCACTACACCATGAGACACCATCCAATTACACAACATGCCACGAATAAAAATTGTTATCCAACTATCAACACCGTGCGCTGTGTATCCGATGGATCGTGCTTCAACAATACTGGCTACTTTGCGCCCACAGCGCCTGCCTCTAAATTAAAGTCATAAGTGAAATAGAGGAAACAGAAATTCACCCAATAAAAAACTTCCAGTATTCACTGCAATTGTAATTACAAATACAGACACTCGTGCCAAGATAACGCTTGCTATAAATGCTCGTACGATAGTATTTCGTGTAGACATGAGTATTTTTGACTCGCCAGCATCTACCATTTTGATAGCAAACTCAGCGGAGGCTAGATAGGACATAGTCTTTCTCAAAAATCACGAGCATAATTAATTAGAATCCCATCTAATAATAGGAGGTGTTTTGAATTTAGATTATCTACTTTCCATAGGTTTTAAATGCTGCTTTGCCCAAGTTAGATTCCCTACTGTAACTGGGTGTAATATCGACCAGTTCATCCAGTGTATAATAACTCAGTCTATTTAAATCGTTGAAAGAATATACAGTAACATCTCCAAGGACCTTATCTATATTTTCATAAATTTTAGTGGACACAAAAACAGTAATATTTTAGAGTTCTTCAAGTGAGAGGTCAAAAATATCGTCATGATTATTGGCATTGACAGAGAGTAAAATATAAAATGGCATAGTATTACACCGTGTCAAAGACATTTTATAACGCTGTATTTTTACTATGAAAACCCGTTATCTTTTAGTTGACTATATCAATTGTGGTACAAGTACTGGATTTAGTATAATTAGAGTACCCAGACAATTACAATTGTTAATCCTAAAAGCCAGTACATAGCATGAGAGATAATGTAATTTCAACAGCTAATTTTAAACGATCTATGGCAGGTACACTGCTGGAGAGGATATTAGTTTACGATTTAGCAAGCTATTATAAAAATAAATATACAATTAGATAATTAAACCGTCAGTTTCTTGTTGAAAAAGAATAGTTTAATACGATCAATAGTTTTGATCACGCTTTCAGTAAAACGAATGCCACTTTCTACGCCTATATCTAATAAGTTATTCGAACTTAAAGTTAATTAAAAATGGTTAGGATCATAAAATATACTTTTTTTCAAAAAATATTATAATAAATAATGTGTCGTCATCATCTCTGTCAATATTGTTGCCAAAAAATATTTTATCTGTAATATAACTAATATCTAAAAAATATCCGCATGTTTAAACGATGGAAAGTCACGGCAATTTCAACACGGAAAGTCAATGCATCATCATTGCCACTATCTGGGCTCAAGTAGCCTATAGCAGCCTAAAAATACAAGCGGTTAGCTAAATACTTTTCAAAGATGACTTCTGAATTCCAGTAATTGGTTTTTACTTCGCGGTGAGCCACTGTTTCAATTTTTCTACTAATGGATGTTGCAAATCAACACTCAGTAAATTCTGGTATGCTGTCATTAAAGTAGTTATAGGTAATAACACGAGGCTCTAAATAAAAACCATCAGATGGATTGTTATAGCCAAAGTTAGCATCCATCTCTACCAGCAGACCGTCTGAACCGTTTTCAACGTCTACATGACTAAACCAAACACTGGCGTAAGCATTACCATTTTTGTAGACAGATCCATCCTAAATGGCTGGGCTATCATCAGTCTGGCTAATACCTCGATAGATATAGTCACTGATCAAACACATATTGTGAGTTTTTTCGCTTGAACAGATACTGTGCATATTAAAAGTGTAGCAAAGGTTAATATTTTTAATGAGTTAATTTTGAGTATGTCTTTTTTATGGAACTCTGCTGATTCATAATTTATAAAGAGATAACACAACTTAAAAGCCATCAGCATATTGAGAGCCAGAGGCTAATATACAATTATCTAGATGAATACCTGTCGATTAATACCATACTTTTTTAGCTTAGAAGCGAATGTGGTAGGTTTTAACCCCAGTAATTCTGCCGCTCCACCCTCTCCATAAATTTTACCTTTGCAATGTTTCAATGCATTCTCTAAATTTATTTTTTCTAACTGCTTATGCTGTATTGCGCTCATTAGATCTGGTTTTATAGGCTGATTAGTGGGAAGGCTATTCATATTTATTTCTTTTACTAAAAATTCAAAGTTAAGCTTATCTTTTTTAGCTAAAATAACTTGTCGCTCAATAATATTTTCAAGCTCACGAATATTTCCTGGCCACGCATAATTTTCTAAGTGTTGCATTTGCGCTAATGA
>JBLIME010000186.1:0-5015 GCA_047638515.1 Pseudohongiellaceae bacterium | reverse complement strand
CTTGTGAACACAGCTTATTGAAAGTGCGGTTATCGCTTAGACGCAAATCGTGTCTAAACCAGTACAAACCTGTAGTTATTTTTTTATTCATGCAAAATAAACGCATGGCAGGCATAATCAGATCAATCGATTTCTAGATTAATTTTCAGGTAGGTCCATTTAGCTTATATCACTAGGTAAAATATTTAGTCAGTTAGTAAGAAAGGCGCCAAAGTTAAAGCGATATTCTCGTTAGCTCTAAGGCATCACTCAAAATGAATTCACTGAGCCCTGCCTGGACCTCGTATCTCGACGACGACTCGACACTTAAGCATCAAAAGTCGAGAGATAAAGACTCTCAACCTTATCTCGAGCCCACTGAGTTTTTCGTAAAAACTTTAATGAGGATTTGATAGAGGGATCGCTCTTAAAGCAATTTATGTCAATTATCGATGCTAATTCATCCCAACCGTAATGATCAATCAGTTTTGTTACAACCGCTTCAAGAGTTAGACCATGCAATGGATTGTTGGGTTGTTCACAGCTCATATTATTAAACCTTTACAATAAAGCGATTTTACTTTGGGTTGAGCATCAACCAAAAACATCTGAGGATTTGCACCGCAAGTAAGTTAGTCGCTAACTAGCATGTCAATAAGTAGGCTTCTCACCGGCTCAAAAATCTGAAGCTGTTCATGCGACTGCCCACTAAACTCGGAAGTAGCGGTCGATCATTCATCGACAGACTCTAGTGGTGCAGACTGACATCAATAGCGACTATGAAGGATTAAGCAATTTTGTCTTCCGCTTTCTTAACACGTATTTTGTTGCTGCCGACGGTTTTTTCGTTTAACTTCTTGATGGCGGCTTTAGCTTCACCTGGCTTTGGCATTTCAACAAAACCAAAACCTTTAGACTTACCGTTGGCGGAGTCAATGACTAAGCTGCAAGATTGAACAACTCCAAATCCTTCAAATAAGCTTTTCAGTTCAGCTTCTGTCGTCAATCGATCAAGGTTGCGTATTAGTAATTTCATAGTTGTTCCGATGAAGAATTTTCATTAAGGGTTAGCTCTAGTCAGCTTGACTATGGCATTTTAGGCGAGGCTGTTACAATTTATTATACCTGCATTGTTACTTATGGTGTTGTAACCATAAAACCAAGCATGCCAAGTACAAACCCCAGCACTGCTCCCATTGGTGGCGCGCAGTGTTTTTCTAGTTTTACTTGGGGCGCTATATCTTGAAATATCGAGTAGAGGATACCTCCCGATGCAAAAAGCATGATGGCCGCAATCACCGCGGGCGACTCCGATAGCCATAGATAACCAGTCACCCCTGCCACTGGGCCTAAGGTTGCCATAGTAGCAAAGATCATTATAATTTTTTGGGGCTTATAAGACGACCTTGCATTTAACTCACGATATGCACTAAAACCCTCAGGTAAATTTTGTAGCGCAATCAAAGCTGCCAGTAAAAATGCGCTGCTATTGCCCGTGGCAAAGGCTGCTCCTAAGGCGATCGACTCTGGAACAAAATCAGCTAGCATTGCAGCTAGTTGACTGGCGGGAGTGTTTATTTTTTTTAGGTAGATATCAAGCAACATAAAACTAAAACCACCGACTACAAACCAAACACTGGCTGCTGCTGGCGTTAGGCTTGCTAAACCTTCTGGCACTAAAATCAGAGCCACCGCAGACAAGAGCGCGCCGCCTCCGAAAGCCGTCACGCTATGCCTAAACTCTTCTTCTAACCACTGTGCCTGTATTTTTTCGAAGCGAGCGATGACGGCGCCTAGAGCCATCGCTAAGCCTGCAATAAGTGTTGATAATATAACGGTTAGCAGCAGTGGCATAAATAGATCTTGATTAGTGTTTGTGGTGATTGAGCCTAGTGGTAAGTTGTGTCCGTTAGATGTGTTGATAGCTTGTGTTGATTATTGGCTCGGGCCGCTTAAGATAATGGTTTTAATTAGAGGTAATGCTGACAAGCAGTGGCAGACAGCGATGGCTGCAGTTGGACAACCGCAATGAAACAACTATAGCTAGATATTTATGGTTGAGTATTGATGGTTGAGTATTGATAACCAGATAATTATTTGTCTTTAGTTGAGCTTAAGGCAACTAGCGCAACGGAGCCGCAGCAGACATACTCGTAATTATCTATTGAAAAGTCATGTCTTCTCGCACATGAATTTGTGTTCATGTGATAAATTGACATCTTTGGGTGACTGTTCATATTTTTAAAGTAAAACTGATGGCTGCAGATGGATCGCGGGCCGAACTAGGGATTGTAAGATCCCAGCTTAGCAGGGGTTCTAACAATAATATTATTATAATCTCTAACCTTTACACTATTAATAATTAACGCGACAGACGCATAGCTGTAGTGCGCGCCTAAACTTTTAATACTTGCTATTTGGCGAATAACTCTGAGTCGACATCTCGGAAGCCTTTGAACTCCAGCGCATTACCGGAGGGATCAGAGAAAAACATCGTACCCTGTTCACCGACTTCGCCTCTAAAGCGAACTTGAGGTTCAATAATGAACGCCTCAATAAATGCACTCACTTTCTGTGCGAATACCTCCCAGTCGACGAAATTCATAACAACACCAAAGTGAGGAACTGGAACTCCGTGGCCATCCACCGCATTCGAAATACGACTGACTTTACCTGTCTTGCCCAACTGTGGATTAAGGTGGACTACAAACTGGTGCCCAAACATATTGAAGTCAATCCAATCTTCGGAGCTTCTACCCTCTTCAAGTCCCATTCTTGAGCCATAAAAATCTCTGGACTCTTCAAGATCACGAACTTGAACGGCTAAGTGGAAAGGCGTTAATTTCATCATCGTCCTATCAGTAATATTAACTACTACATAAAGCATCAAAAACAGCGGAGGCAAAACCAGCCGACTGCCTTTGATCTTTATCGGCTAAAAGTCTAAACAGCGAGAACTTTATTTGCGCAAGGACCTTTTTGGCCTTGGCCAACTTCAAATTCAACTGCTTGACCGTCATTCAATGTTGCGTAACCACCGCCCGCTTGAATTTCTGAATGATGAACAAATAAATCTTTGCTGCCATCTTCAGGTGTAATAAAACCGAAACCTTTATCGGCATTGAACCACTTAACTGTACCTTTACTCATCTTAATTACTCATTGTTTTGGTGAAGTAAAAAAATTATACCCAGATTCACCGGTCCGGGTATAAAGTGAAAAAACGATGATTCAGATCATCCTTTCGTCAAATTCAAACTTGTGCCCTATAGTGTAAGCCATTATTAGCAACATTTTAAGTGCCGCTCAACCATCAATCAAACACATTGTGCCATAATTTGAGATTAAACCGCTGCTTTCACACAAACATACACTGAATTCGTCGATTCACAACCCTGGAACGGATTATAGAAAGAAACTATATGAGCGTCGACACTCTCAAACACTGTTTTTAGCAGTGCCTCAAAACTCGGCTCCGGAAGGTTTTGTGACCACATGGCAAATACGCCCTTGGGCTTCAACTGCGCGGCCATCAATGCTAAATTTTTAGTGGTATAAAAACTGGCATTGGCTGCGCATAAGAACTCTGTGGGCGAGTGATCGATGTCTAAAAGAATCGCATCAAACGCCTTACTGGCATCACCTGGGTCAAAACTCCTGTCGGGCGCTGTACTTATATCAAAAAAACTACCAAGAACATAATGATTTCGGATGTCGGCATTGAGTATTTGTCCAAGAGGTACGAGTTCATTTTTATGCCAACCTATCACCGCATCTAAGGCATCAACTACGAATAAGTCTGCAATCCTCGCGTCCTTTAATGCGGCCACCGCGGTATACCCTAAACCGAGGCCACCTACAACAACATTGAGATTATCGCCCAGCACTGCCGCTAAACCGAGAGTAGATAGGGCCTCTTCAGCGTCGACAAACATACTCGACATTAAGAATTCGTCACCAAGCTTAACTTCGTAGATATCTCTGTCTCCAAAGACTGGAATACGTCGTCTGCGCAAGGATATTTCGCCCAAAACCGAGTCTTGGCTATCAATTTCTTCAAATAGTGGCGGCATGATTAATTATTCCTGAGGTGAGGTACTGTGAGCTGCGCATCAATAATAAGACTGACACGCAGTTAAAACTTTAAATCCCGTGCATACTATCTTAGTAGAAAATAGAACCCTGATCAGAGACACAAATTGTGACGCTAAGCGGTTTTCAATCGCGACACCTAAATACAATATAGCTTAAACATCGCTCAGTTGTAGCTTCATAACAGCTTTATAATATTTAATGATTGCCAACAGAAAAAAATGCGCAGGGACGCATACTTGAGGTGGGAGTTAACAGAGAAGTGCCGGCCTTGTTAAACTAGCACATCGATTCATTATTTATCTATTGTCAAAGCAAGTAGCAATGAAGGTACCGATGGGCGCCAAAAAAGCCCTACGCCACGATCACTATAGTGTCGCTCATTAACCAATAATATTAAATCGTTAAGTCATATGAGTCGACAGATCACAACCATCGCCACTCTCACACGGACCCCATTAAGCTAAATGTTTTATACGCTTAGACAAGATGAATTAAACGGCAATAGAAAAACGAAATGGCCTACAAAACCACAACAATTGAGGGGCATCGTAGGAGCAAAGAGCCGTAACTCGTAGCTAGCGTGCACGGCTTTTAAGTGCCGTTGCTTCGATTTCACTGCCCGGCAACCCTCAATTTTAGTCGATCGCTAGCTTTAATAGCGCCGCATAATCAGCATAAAACTGCGAGTCATTTAAATCAGGCTCAAAGCCCTCCCAAGAACGTTCAGTTTTAAATAACGGAATATTTTTGCTTTGATCTCAAAATCTGTAAGACCTTCGTTATAAAAGTGTTCGACTTGTGTATACAGCGTTTTCAGGTAGTCACGACATTGCGGGGTTAAGGCGGACTCCTTTGTGGTCGGTCCATGGTTTGGCACATAAATAGTTGCATCCAAAGCTATTACTTGATCAAGCATTTCTGTATTGCTGGTAAAACTGCCG
>JBLIME010000185.1:0-5039 GCA_047638515.1 Pseudohongiellaceae bacterium | reverse complement strand
TTGCCGAGATTGGTCGCTGGCCATGGTCCCGCGATTATCATAGCGCAATGATCGATAGACTTAATGATGGTGGCGCTAAAGTTATTGCCTATCCTATATTTTTTTTAGAAGCCCAAAAAGATCGTCGCCTCGACTTAATTGACTCGCTTCTTAGCATGCCGAATCTACATCAGGTCAGAAGCACTGCTGAGGAAATAGAAAACCCTGATCAACAATCGTTAATCATCAATGATATTGACACATTATTTGGTGAGCTATTATCGATTCGTGGAAAACTTGATATCGACGATTTGCTAGCGCGTGAAATCGAGCGGGCCAAAAATGTTGTGCTACCTTACCATATTGGCCTTGGCAGGCAGTTAGGCTTAGCCGATGAACCACTACCCGATGATATTAAAAAGTTTGTTATCGACACCGCTTTTGATACTAGCGATTTTGCTTATAGTGCATCCCCTATTGCGGCTACACATATCTTTCCACCCATAAAGAAAATAGCAACGTCTGCTAATGCTCTGGGGCATTTAGCCGTTTTAAGTGATAGCGATGGCATTATTCGCAGCACACCCTTATTTTTAGATTACTACGGTCAATTACTACCGTCTTTTACGCTACAGGTTGCCGCTAAAGCACTTAACCTACCCCCAACAGATATTAAACTGAATCAACATAAGCGCGTGGAATTGGCTAATTTACGTATTGCCACTGATCATTACTATCGTATGAACAATGTCTACTACGGTAGTGGTGGTGGGCTTTCACCCTTTGAGATTGATAGTTTTTCAGATGTTTTATTGGGTAATATTGCAGCCTCTAAATACCTCAATAAGGTTGTCTTGATTGGTGTTACGGCGTCGGGCATTACTGATCTACACGCGACCCCTATCCATTCTGCTATGGCACCCATTATTTCTATGGCGCATAATTTGTCGAATATATTAAATGAAGAATATGTGGTCACGCCCGCGTGGTCCAACACGCTACTCTACGGTTTGTTTGCTGTTATATTTTTATATTTACTATTTATCAATAAGCAACTAAAAGCCAATATCAGCGCCTTGGTTAGCTTTGCTTTACTCTTTATTATTATCGTTACCGAAGTCTATAGTTTGGCGGTTTATCAATATTGGCTACCACTTGTACCCGCAGCTGTGTTTTTAGTGGTGGGGCACTTGTTCATAACGACTAATCAATACTTACAAGCCGAGCGCGCTAAAGAATCCTCCGATAAAGAAAGTGCCGAAGGCAATAGAATGTTGGGTTTATCTTATCAAGGCCAAGGCCAGCTAGACGCCGCCCTCGAAAAGTTCAAAAAATGCCCACTCGATGACTCAATGATGCCGGTATTGTATAATTTAGCACTCGATTTTGAACGCAAACGACAGTTTAGTAAAGCCACTGTCATCTATATCCACATGTCTGAATACGATAAAAACTATAAAGATATCGGCGAGCGAAAAAATAAAGCACTGCAGCTAGAAAACACTATTATCATGGGAGCAGGCAGCGGGACATTGGGCCCGGGACAGTCCATAACGATCACCGAGGGCGACGTTGCCAACCCGATGTTAGGCCGCTATGAGATTACTGCAGAGCTTGGCAAAGGTGCTATGGGTATCGTCTACAAGGGACGCGATCCTAAGATTGATCGTATTGTTGCCATTAAAACGATGGCGCTTAGCCAAGAGTTTGAAGCCGACGAAATTGAATCTGTCAAAGAGCGTTTTTTTAGAGAGGCCGAAACCGCAGGTAAGTTAAATCATTCAAACATTGTCACTGTTTTTGATGCCGGCGACGAGCACGACCTAGCCTATATAGCGATGGAGTTTTTACCTGGTGGAGATCTATCGCCCTTCACTAAAAAAGATAATTTATTGCCGCTACCAGAAGCTTTTGACATATTGATTGACGTCTGCCGAGGGCTTGCTTACGCCCACGAGCACAACGTGGTGCATCGCGATATTAAACCTGCAAATATTATGTACAATCGCGCCAACAAAAAAGTTGTTATTACAGACTTTGGCATTGCCCGTGTCACCGACTCAAGTAAAACAAAAACCGGCACCGTTCTCGGCACACCGTCCTACATGTCACCCGAGCAATTTCAAGGCAAAAAATCTGATGGACGTGCCGATATATTTGCATTGGGAGTGATGGCATTTCAGTTAACCACGGGCAAGCTGCCCTTCGGTGGCGATTCATTAGCCGGCCTTATGTACTCGATTACCAGTGAGCCATACCCCGACCCGTTAGCACTGTGCCCCGAATTACCTGATCTATTTAATGAGGTTCTGCATAACGCACTTGCCAAAGACCGCGACGAGCGCTATCTTAATGCTAGCATGATGGCAGATGAACTGCTCGAGTGTAGGAAAATGTTAGAGGAAAATAATGGTTAATTTTACCTTAAATTATAAAATGGAATTTTTGAAAAGTAGCGATGTTGGTTTGGTTCGATCGTTAAATGAAGACAATGCAGATTTTGATAAAGACCATTATATTTTTGCCCTGGCCGACGGTATGGGAGGTCATCAGGCCGGCGAGATAGCTAGTGCGATGGCGGTTGACCTCACTATGAAAGCCTTAAAAGCCTATGCATTGACCCTAGATAATAAAGCAAAGTCGAGCGAACTTAGCGGCGCATTAATAAAAATAATTGAAGACTCTAACCAGGCAATTTACGCAGCCGGTCTACGTAATAGCGGTCATAAGGGTATGGGCACCACAATCGTTATCGGCCTGTTTTATAATAAGTTTGTCTACTATGCCCACGTTGGTGATTCGCGTTTTTACCTTTTTCGCAATCTTCTACTCAATCCCCTAACGCAAGACCATACGCTGTTACAAGAGATGATCAACAAAGCACCTGAGAAAGAGCGTGAATTCCATGCCACAATTCACAGTAATATTGTCACACAAGCCTTAGGTGTTAGAGACGTTCTAAGTGTCAGTACTGACTCTTGCGAAGTTATGTCAGGTGATATTTTTCTGTGCACGACCGATGGCGTGCACGACGCAATGAATCATCAGGATTTAGAGAAGACGATTCAACAAGCGACAGAGAAAAACAATACTCAGATTATTATCGACACATCCAACGAGAAAAGTGGCAAGGATAACGCAACGGTTATCATGATCAAGACTCAGGCTGAAAACAAATGGTTGAGTTGGTTGAAACGTTCGATAGCATAAATAATTAGTCTGTCATTGCCGACATATTGAGTTCATTAATAGTAGCGGCCGGTTAAATAAATCAAGAACCGTATTATAAAACGCCGACACATATAGCAATAATCCTATAAAATATTTATCGATTACGAAAACACGATGAGAAATAATTAACGTGAAAAAAATAATCAAACACTTAGCAATCAGTTGTTTTATCAGCACTGTCTCATTAGCATCACTCGCGGTCGCGGCGCTCGGTTCTGGCACCGTTGTATTTAAAGTTGGCGACCCTATTGTCGTTAATAAGCAAGGCTCGCAAAATATTGTTAAGGGCGATGAGCTAGGATCTGGAGATACAATACTTACTCAAAGCGGAATTGTACAAATTCAATTTCCCGACAAATCTTTTATGTCCCTCAAGCCGAAAACAGAATTCGTTATTGACAGCTATAATTACGATCAAAACAACGACAGCGTACAAGTGACCAAATATAAGCTCAACTATGGCGAAATCCGCACAGTTAGCGGCCTTATCGGTAAAACTAATCGAAAAGACTATTCGATAGAAACACCGGTATCCACCATCGGCATCAGGGGCACAAAATTTAGAGTGTTGGTAATAGAAACGACGCCGGTCAATGACCAGCCTAATTTTAAAGTGACTCTCTCTATGGGCGAAAGTGGTGCCGTTGATGTGTTTTTACCTGACGGCGTCTCTATCCCCCTTGAAGCAGGTCAAGTAAACTCCCTTGGAGGGGTCGACACCTTGATAGAGCTCATCCAAACAGACACCTCTGTTCAAGAAGTTCTCCAAACAACACTCGCTGATTTACCCGCAACACTGGAAAAGCTGAGCAGTAGCGAGGGTGTTAATCAACTTATTCTCGATATAGAAGAGGCAGCGGAGGCGGAGGCAGCAGTAGCTGCATTACTGGCAAAGACAGCAGAGTCTTTTTTTGACTACGCTACCGAAGCTGCCGCTTGCCACCGTGCCCGTATGTGTCTTTCTAGCTTACACTGGAGAGAAATGTTGAGTACTGAGGAATATCGGGAATGGATGTCTAGAACCAATTATTTTAAGCATCGGCCATCTTTTTAGACGCGGCTCAAAGTTTCGATGTGTAACTTAAGCTCAGTAAATAGCCCTAAGGTTTATTGTGGCCCGAGGCGAGAGTGTTATCAGATCGTTCATCTAAAAAGTCATTATTTTTGTGCCACGATTAATTAAGACGAATACAAGTCGAGTAACTTTTACTACCGGTGTAAGTGACACTTGGCTTACACTTGGCTTACACTTGGATATCACTTAGGCACACAGGTTTTGAAGTGGTCGTAGAGTGTAAAAGTAAAAATGGCTTTTATATTTGTTTAGGTTCGATTTTTTAAATGGACTGAATTGCTTCGCTATGTTTTATTAATGGCGACATGTTCGCGTGTGACACTTCTGAGTTATAAATGATGGACAGCACTTACACCCGTTTATGTAGATTTTAAAGAATATCTCGGTAGTCGTTAAAAAATGCTCGAGTTATTATTGCCAACCTATTGTATTCATTAATAGTAGCGGCTAATAAAATAAATCAAGGGCCGTATTATGCGACACCAACACACATAGCAATAATCCTATAAAACATTTATCGACTACGAAAATACGATGGGAAATAATTAACGTGAAAAAAATAATCAAACCCTTAGTAATCAGCTGTCTTATCAGCACTGTCTCATTAGCATCACTCGCGGTCGCGGCGCCCGGTTCTGGCACCGTTGTATTTAAAGTTGGCGACCCTATTGTCGTTAATAAGCAAGGCTCGCAAAATATTGTTAAGGGCGATGAACTAGGATCTGGAGATACAATACTTACTCAAAGCGGAATT
>JBLIME010000184.1:0-5213 GCA_047638515.1 Pseudohongiellaceae bacterium | reverse complement strand
GCACCGCCGCATAATTTACCGCACAGTAGGCCATGCAACTCCGCAGGACTGTTAAGAGCTCCCAATGGAATCAATACATCACAAAAGTCGTCAAAATTTATCATATGAACATCGCTCATAAACTACACACATTTCCTTTAACATTATTAATTGAGTCGACTAAGGATAGCGCTGAGCGCTTGCTTGAAATCTTCAAACAGATGATACAAAGCTGTTGCTGTGGACCAAGCGATGGCTACCATTAGTGGAATGACTGATAAGTAGATATATTATCATGATATGGGGCCTTGTTTCTTGCGACAAAAACACATCTCTGTTCTGACACCTTGTCGTGGGTGTTGGGCCACAAGATGATGGCTGCGAGGCACTAAACTAAAGTCTACTAGATCACGTAACTAGTGGACCATACACGCTTATGAATGAAATTAGCCACCTAGAGCCTTATGAAGTTAACGACGCGTTTTTTTATAATTCTCACCTCTTTGCTGTTGCTCGGTGGTTGTTTAAATCTCCGCGATCAGACTCAATTAGATTGGCCCGAGAGTCTACCTTCGATAGAATATTACATCAGCTCTTACGAACAAGACCCTATCAACAAAAAATATGTTTCTTTGAGTGAATATCTATTGTGGGTACAACGCCTATATTTAGGCTGGGAGCTTTATCGAAGCGGTTGGCTTGAATTGTCGAATAATTTAGCTGAAACGATTGTCGACCCAAGCCAAAAAATTATCGCCAAAGAAAAGCTAGCCTTGATTGGTAGAACAGTTTCACCCGAGTGGGCTAAGCACAGGAAATTAAGCACTATACAAACACGCCACTTGATTATTTGGGGTAATGCACTCCATCAATCTCCGACGAATGATCGACAACTGGAGATCATCGATAAAGTGCTTACCGACGTCAAGCTGCTTATAAGTCGACAATTGAATGCTCAACAAATACTAGTTGGTAGGTATTATCCGCAAGCGGCTTTGGTCGATGTCGAAGACCCCTTCAAATAGATTTGCCGATTAAGGCCTTTGCTCCGTTTACGGTTTAGTCTTGCACTTAACCAGTCATTAGCCTGAAAGACGAAGTGGACTCAATTCTATCTCTTAAATATTGTAAACGTGTTTTTCATCACGCTAGTCAGCAGATCATGCTCGAGCACTAGGCAGGCTAGACGAGTTGATTTCAAACACACACCTTCGCAGTACCCAAAAGATGTGACCCAAGATTTTTAGAAAGCACCGTGCCGGCAGAGCGCTAGCCCTTACTACACGTCTTCACGCGATCGACGGTAGCCATAACAGCCTCTAAAATTTTGGTCTCAACGACTGCATTTATGCGCGCATAACTCGAAGTGTATACTTAAATGAATTGCGTCAAGCCCGACGCTGACCTCTACTGTTTGGAGCACTATACTGCGCCACGTACAGCTGATGGCTACGAGGTGTGCACGACATATCACCTAGCGTGCAAAAGGACGATGACATTTGGGGTTACCCCAACACGGGTTGTAGCGAGTTTCTCGATAGTGGGTTTGGTGTTTGAGAACTTGCTTGCTCAAGTGACAGTACTTTTTTAAACCGTAACATTGTCGGCGCACCACTTGTAGTCAAGTAGGGATACAGCGAGAAGTAGGTTCTCGTCAATACAGCGAGTGCGAGAGTCAAGCTTTCCTTAACAAACGTGGAGGTGTTTTTTTATGCTTATTGATGGTCAATAGCTTGATATGAACCATTAAAAAAATTCAGTATTTTCATGAGCGCTCTGTAATCGAAAGCCGCAATCACAACTGTCCCGTTTATAAAAACGCCTCGGCCTGTGAGTTCCCAGACCGGGCTTCACTCGAGGCACCAATGCCTCAGCGAATGACAACTTTAAAACCAAGTCTCGGCAGTAGAGCTGCCAACTAGTACTTTTATTTTAGTGCTTGGCTTGCCAGGTAATCAGTATAGGTGCCTTTAAAATTGATCAACTCTTTACCTTTTATCTCAATTATTTGCGTTGCCAACGACGATACAAACTCGCGATCGTGACTGACGAAAATAAGTGTACCCGGGTAGTTTGCTAGAGCGAGGTTAAGTGACTCTATAGACTCCATATCTAAGTGGTTCGTTGGCTCGTCCATCACTAGGACATTGGTATCCATCATCATCAGTTTACCAAAAAGCAGGCGATTTTTTTCCCCACCCGAGCACACCCGAGCCTTCTTTTTATATTCATCGGCGGAGAATAACAAGCGCCCTAGAGTTGCGCGCACAATTTGATCGTCGTGATTAGGCTTGCGCCACAGACTCATCCAATCGAACAAATTAGTACCGCTAACAAATTCAGCACCCGTGTCTTGGGGGCAGTAACCAAGATTGGCGTTCTCAGCCCACTTAATACGGCCGTGGCTGGGGGTCAGGTGTCCCATCATACAACGCAACAATGTAGTTTTACCTGCACCGTTTTCACCGATGACTGCTATACGCTCACCAGCGTCAATAATAATATCGCTTTTTTCAAACAGAGTTTCGCCATCAAAACCGTGACCTAGGTTTTCGAAGGTAACCGCTTGCCTATGTAGTTTTTTATCTTGGTTGAATCGAATAAACGGATTCATTCGACTCGACGGCTTAATATCGTCGAGTTTGATTTTCTCCAATTTCTTTGCCCGCGATGTGGCCTGCTTGGCCTTAGAGGCGTTCGCTGAAAAGCGGCTTACAAATTGTTGCAGATCGGCAATGATGACGCTTTTTTTACTGTTTTCAGAACGGAGTCGCTCCTGTACCTGCGTTGCAGCGATCATAAAGTCATCATAACTGCCAGGATAAACACGTAGTTCACCGTAGTCGATGTCGGCCATATGCGTACAAACGGAGTTCAAAAAATGGCGATCGTGAGAAATGATAACCATGGTGCTATCGCGCTGATTAAGTACTTCTTCTAGCCAACGGATAGTATTAATATCCAAGTTGTTAGTCGGCTCATCAAGCAATAATATATCGGGGTTAGAAAACAGAGCCTGCGCCAGTAAGACACGCAGTTTACGACCGGGGGCAATTTCGCTCATGGGGTTAAAATGTGCAGCTTCTTCGATGCCCGCACCTAACAGTATCTCACCGGCACGACTTTCAGCGGTGTAGCCATCCATTTCTGCAAACTGCACTTCCAAATTGGCCACTTTCATACCGTCGGCTTCGCTCATTTCGGGCAGAGAGTAAATACGGTCACGCTCTTGTTTAATGTCCCAAAGCTCACTGTGACCCATAATGACGGTGTCGACAACGCTGTATTCCTCAAAGGCAAACTGATCTTGGCTTAGTTTGCCCAGGCGCTCGTTGGGCGTAACCGATACATTCCCAGCCGAGGGGGTAAGGCTGCCATCGAGTATTTTCATCAAGGTCGATTTACCACAGCCATTAGCACCAATCAACCCGTAGCGATTGCCGTTACCAAATTTAACCGAGATATTTTCAAAAAGAGGTTTTGCACCAAATTGCATAGTGACATTTGCAGCTGAAATCAAAAAAAAGTCCTAAAGAAGTATTTGTAAGCGTAACTAGAATAGTAGACACCGGAGTTTGCGCGCATTATAAGGACTTATAATGACGAGGTCGAGTGAATTTTAATCGGAGACGAATTCAAGGCCCCGCCAGCTTGTAACAACTAGGGCGACAAGTCCCAACAAGATTGCGCTTCAGCGCATCTCTAAGCAGCGGTTACGTACTGCAAAACTTCAACTACCTGTTGTGGCGTCTGCGCCCAACCCATTGCAGCGGCGTCGACTTCCTTTAATGGATGAATGATATCGTCAGCATGGAGCGTTACATAAGGCTTGCCTAAGGCTGCGCAAAAGCCAGCGTCAAAAGCGGCGTTCCACTGCTTGTATTTTTCGCCAAAACGAACCACTGCCATGTCGCAATTTTCAATCATAGTTTTGGTGCGTATCCCATTAATTTTAGACGACTGATGATCGCGCCAATAAGAATTATTTTGCGCGCCCAACATATCACCAGCGGCGTCGCTAGCCTCGTGAACAAGCACTGGCGAGGTAAATTCAACAGGAAGATCGAGAGCTTTAGCGCCTTCAATAATCTGCTCGCGCCAATCGCTATGAATCTCTCCTGATAAATAAATCAGCCATATTTTCATTGGTTTTTCCTTATAATCATCTAGTTTTAATTTTAGCCTTGAAGACTCATACTCGCAAACAGGCCACATATTTTAGTTAAGTCAGCAATTAGTAAGGGTTAGGCGTACACGTACCAATACTAATACCATCACGATTGTTGTTGGCGCGAGAAAATCATATCAACATGCTCGATACCGCCATCATCATAACGCTTTCCAATCGTCTCAAAACCAAATTTTGAATAAAAAGCGATAAGATGACACTGTGCCGATAGCTTAATATCAGAGTCGGGGAAGAGTGACCGACATTGCTCGAGACAGCGCTCGACTAGCATTGAAGCGAGACCATTACCACGGTAGCTTTTTTCCACCAAAATGCGACCAATAATAACTTCTGGGGCTTTTTTTTTGGGCGCGATCACCCGCGCATAAGCGACTAGTGGCGCTGTAGTCTTATCAGCTTCGGCCGCGCAGGTGCCGGCAGCGTCGCGTACGCACAGGTGGTAAGCTTGCCTATCAAACATATCTGCATCGAGATAAATGCTTGCTTGCTCGACAATAAAAATAAGCTGCCTGATGGTGAGTAAGTCGTGAAGATCCTCAACGCCTAATTCGCTATAGTGAAACCACTGCCAGCTAAGTTTCATCTCATTTTTCAGGCAGGTCACCCAAGTTTTGATTCATTTGTAATTTACTGTGTGAAAGCACTAATCTAAAAGCTCTATCCAATGCTTAACTGGCACGCTAGCTTTCGACTCTAAGTGCATTTGGCAGCCTACGTTTGCAGTCACAATTTGCACCGGATTGTCGACCATTAACGCGGTCAACTTATTGTCGAGCAACTGCTGACTCGTCTTCGACTGCAATATGGAGTAGGTACCAGCCGAACCACAGCAAAGATGCTTTTCTTTGGTTTTTGTTAAGGGCACACCGGCGCGCGTTAAAATCTCCTCAACAACACCGTTTAATTGCTGACCGTGCTGAAGCGTACAGGGACAATGAAATGCTGTTGGTTTTTTATCGCTAACATCAAGCTTTTCTAAATCTTCCTTGAGTAAAATTTCACTTAAATCTTTGGTGATTTCGCTAATTTTTTTAGATTTAGCCGC
>JBLIME010000183.1:0-5316 GCA_047638515.1 Pseudohongiellaceae bacterium | reverse complement strand
GAAGGCGTATGGGGTGAAAAAAGCTTACAATCGACAGCCCATGAACACTATTCTTTTGAGGGTGATCTTATTGAAGCTGATAAAAAAACCTTCCGTCAAAAAAAAGCCTACTGGACAAAAATAGATAGTGTTGGAACAGATTTATGGATTTATTTTTCTAAAATAGCAGATCATCAACAGCACGCAGAGAGCGAACTAATAGGTCTATCATTAGCTGTCTTAGGTAATTTAATTCCGCAGGTAGGCGAGGTTATCGGAGTATCACAGCTGCTATTATCAGACAAAAAAGTTGAACCAATAAGTATGCTACTTGCCAAAAGTTCGTATCATAGCACCTTAGCCCACTTACCAATTTACTGGTCAACTCGGCAAAAAAAATTACCCACCCGAATTAAATTGTTAGATAAGAAGACAGTCTCAGTTATGCTGATGAATGTTGAGGATAAAGGCGTTGAATTTAGAATCTTAAACGGAGCTGAGGTATCAACCAAACACTATATCTTGTCTTCAAAAGGCACCGCGCCCCTCAATATCTGGCTTGCGGTTAATAAAGATAATATCCCTTATTTTTTTCAACTGAAGGGGGGAGACGACGATGGTTTATTTACAATAAGCCTTAAACCGTAATCAAGGGCTTTATATTGAAATATTCAAGAGTAATATCTATTATTTTAACTTGTGTCTCGACGTGACACTATCGGCCAATGTAAGCGCCCAAGAGATTCAGTAATAAAGCGGTAAGAACTGGAGACTAATGATCGGTGGACTACTAAACTGCCACCAAAATTCTCAGGCTCTAGTCAACACAAGTTTACCGGCGAACCAATTATCAATGGCTATGTTAACCTTTCTGAAAAAGGCTCTTTTTTGTAGATAACTCGAGCATTGGCCTCAACCACCAACTCCTCGATAATTTTGATGTGGGTGCTCTCGACAAGGTCAGGTCTGAGAAAAACAGATAAAAGGGCAAGTATCGCGATAGTTTTACAAACATTGATAAAGCCTTAAAGGTAGGCTCATACTTTTCATATCAACTAGCCGATAAGATAGAAATTAGTCCAAACGGCTTTTTCGATGCCTCAGACACTCATGATGGATGGACCGTAGATATAGACTTATCCCATACTTACAGGATACCAAGTACAGCAATGAGTATAATCACTTTAGCTGGCCTAAATTATACTAATAAAAGCTACAACAACACTTATTACGGCGTTAGTGACTCAGGGCTTAGATCTTCGTTGGCGATAGGCAGTGGTTTTAACAGTGCTACTTTAGGCACATTTATTTCGTGCGAGATATCCGACACAACAGCTTTAGTTGGATCACTCTCGGCAACTCAAGTTATCGGTGATGCCAAGGATAGTACGATCATTTAGCAAGACACCTTAGTCTCGTTTGGACTCAGCCTTGTGTATACCTATTAAGTTGTGAGATAAACTTTTAGCGAAGCAATACTATGAAAAAATTACACCAGCACTTATTAATGGTACTTGTCTTGGCCTCAACGACGATAGCGGTGGTCAAGGCAGAACAAGCAAATTTTCAAAATGTCGGAAACACAATTTAGGGACACTACTTGTTGCCCGATAATGGTAGACCAAAAGTCATCATTCTATTTGTGCATGGAGATGGGCCGCTAAACTATGACGCTCACGGTTACTACTCACTGATATGGGGGCGTTTATTAGAACAAGGTTCTACGATTTTTGGCTAGGATAAACCGGGAATAGGAAAATCAACGGGAAATTGGCTAACACAATCGATGCAACAGCGCTAACAAGAAGTTCAATCTGCAATTAATTTTCTTCAAGCTAACTACGAGTATTCAGGAGCTCAGCTATGATTTGTATCTAAAAATATGGACACAAAGACGATGTAATGCCCGAGACACGTTACCCGTTTATATTAAAAAATTTTAGAGTACATGCGAAAAAAGATCACATCAAGTTAAGTCAACCCCTGCTTTTATTGCTCGGAGACAAGGATCTCAATGTCAGCATTTTTGACACAAAGTCAGTGGTCGAAAAAGTTACAGATAATCAGCGATTGATACGAGTTTCTATTATTAAAAGCGCCACTCATGAGGATGTTGGATATTAGACACTTTAATGAGCAAACATAAGCGCAGTTAGCGCTTGACCTTTAGCCTAACTAGTAACAAAACCTACTTAATCCACTGCAAGTATTGTTGTTATCAAAGTGCATGTTAGTCACAACAACTTTTTAACGATAGTTACTTGTTTATTCGATACTTTTATAATCAACTTTAATTTCAAAAATACACATAGCTTCCGAGTGTGCAACCAAGCAACGTCTAGATAAGGCATTCAGCCTTGCTGCATGCTAAAGCTTAAATGAACATGATTAACCCACTTGTTATGAAAAGGTGGGCCGATGAGCTACTGTCAATTATTTTGAATGGTTTAAGCAATCCACAGCTAAACGTATGATCTTTTTGCTGTGATTCGTTAGTAGAGAGGCTACAAAGGCCAGAACGTAGGATTTTACTGACCGCATTTTTTCTTCAGCCCACTGAGTTAGTCACCGACAAGTCCCGGTGTTTTATGATGTCGCCAATAGAGGAAGGACCGAGACAACCCTCGTTTATTTAGTATAAATGAGCATTGCAAAGGCCTATGCTAGGTAGCTCACAATTTAACACCTAGACCGTTTTACCCGCTTCTGTTGCCTCGGGAACCTCGACAAGATTACCTGTGCTACAGTCATATATGTAGCCATAAATTGGGATATCACCCGGAACCATCGCATTACTTCTGATGCGTTGAACGTCTGACACAACACTTTTATCTTGATCACTAATGGTTAACCAATTGATGTAGTTACCATCCGTAGTTCCACCACCAGTATTGCTGTCATGCCATCCAGAGGCATCCACGCTTGATGTTTCTAAACTTCCCGAGAGTAGATCGCCCATTATTTCGCTTGTAAATGTCTCCATACCACAGTCGGTATGATGGATGACGAACCATTCTTTAGTACCTAGTAATTTGTAAGAAATTACCAATGAACGGATTGCGTCGTCGCTTGCTCTGCCGCCTGCGTTTCGAATGACATGGGCATCGCCCTCGGCAAGACCAGCATATTTAGCCGGATCGAGGCGTGCATCCATGCATGTCAAGATAGCGAACTGCCGGCTAGGCGGCATCGATAACTTTCCTTTATCTCCAAATTCAGCAACGTAATCAGCGTTTGCTAATCTTATTTGTTCTACTATTTTACTCATCATTATTCCTCTTCAATGTATCGCTTATTTGATTGACGGTCGCTGCTATGACGAATGAAGAAACCAAAGTATCAGCTTATTCGCAGATGCTGCATCGTCTCTTTTATGCAAGAGCAGTAACGCAGTAAAAGAGGACATGCACTTAAAATTACTTATCGGTTCTTGCACATTTATATACGGGTAAACAAGTGATACATATGGATACATCGAACAATTCAACACCGTATCAGGTTTTTATTGGCCTAACAGACTCTCAAGTCTTGCAAAGACTAAAAAGAGACAGCGACTTTTAGTGCCCCAAGGCTATAAGATTTTTAATAATAAGCTTAATCACTTTATGCCAGAAATTGCCAGTAAGCTTTTGATACTGAAAGGATAAGCACCCACAGGAACTTCCTATCATCGTTGGTGTTATGTGAGGGCTGTGCTTTGTTTGCCTCGCCAAAGAATGAATAGACCTGAAACAACGATCAGACCGCAACCAATCAGCATCGAAATGTCTAACTGCTCATCGAACAATAAAACTCCAAAGGCAACACCAAAGAGCAATCGCGAATACCTGAAGGGAGTCACCGCTGAAATCTCTCCGATACGCATCGCTTTCATCAAACTGAAATAGGCCACAACACCCGACATCACCGCAGCTAATAGGTAGCGTGAAGTCTCAATATTAGGATAGACGAACGGCACCGCCTCCCATACCGAATACAAAGCGCCAGCGATGACAACTGCAAGAAATCCATACAGCCCTAAAATCGATGTGCTCAGTGAGGATGGCGCAGCACGACTGGCCAAATCGCGACCAGCAAAACCGAGCATTCCAAGGATTTCCAGAATCGATAGCAGCGAAAAGCTATCAGACCCTGGGTAAATGATAACAACGACACCCGCAAGACCAATAAATATTGCTGCCCACCTTCGCAGCCCCACTTTTTCACGAAAGATCAGAGCAGCTCCAGCAACTACAGCAATCGGTGTCGCCTAAAGAATGACTGTTGCCGATGACAGCGGTGTCAGCGTAATAGCAAGCACATAAAACAAGCGACCGAGAATCTCAAAGAGCACACGCAACCGCATGGGAATGGAGATCACCGCTGAACTGAACAGTCGCTCTCTCTTGAAGATAGCTAGACAGGCAAAAATAAATGCTCCACCGAAACCAAACATTATCAAGATTTGCGCGACTGGAAGCTTTGCTGAAACTACCTTTATAAATACGTCTTCAACAGCGAAAGCTGCCATTGCCGCAATCATCCAAAAGCTACCTGTCAAGTTCTCACCGCGACTGATTTCAAAGTTTTTAGTCACAAACACACCTTCTCTATTTCAGTGTTAACGTAGCATCCATAACGTTACAGCCACGCTATGGTTATTGCTGTTAACGATCTAACTTTACCTTTAACTTAGCTTAACTTAACTTAACTTTGAGCTTAACTTTTAACCTATAAAGACGTTTTTCTTTTCTGCGATACCGTAATTATTTCCTCTGAGAGTGATTATAAGCGTTACCAACATTTTAGCTTGTGCAATTCAGATCGATCGACACCCACACGCGCACTGGGAGTGAAAAAAATTCGTTATTTTCTGTAGGAGCTGATTAATAACGTTTGATTTTTAATCCATTGAGACTTTCGACGATAAGATCGAACTCACATGTCTGCCTGTCCATATTATGCACTCTAAGCATATAGACATTTCTTGGACTCGGATAATAGGTGCAATTTATTTAAAGACCTTGAAGAATCGAAGATTAGTTTGCAAACCCTGCAATTAACAATGCCACTATGAGCTCAGCGACAATAAACAACTTATCTAAAAACAATATTTGTAGCGCCATCGACGATGCTTTCAATCCACAATCCATGGTTTCTACAGCGGCGGTGCAGCGAGTTTATTACATTAAATTAGACAAGTATTTGCTGAGTAATCAGTCGAATATCAATTTCATGCTGCTGGTTGAAGCGTTGATCAGCAACGCCCCTAATGCTGAAAAAATTATTTTAGAAGGCGTTGAAACCATTGACGACTTGAACGTTGCTAGACAACCCAAAGTAAATTTTGTGCAGGGC
>JBLIME010000182.1:0-5325 GCA_047638515.1 Pseudohongiellaceae bacterium | reverse complement strand
TAGCCGACCATAGCGTTGAAAGAACTCCATCACTGGCTGATAATAATTTTCGAGAACCATCTCGCGATCAGCTAAGCCATACCTAGCGCCGAAGAATCCAGTAAGAATAGCGACCATTAACGATAGAGCCAACTGGCCAGCGCCTATCAGGAATGTCAGCAAGCCTTGGTAATTGTTTGCCGCAATAGTAAAATTTGGAAAATAATAATAGGTAGCAATCAACATGCAAACCGATATTACAAAAAGCCCAAAGAAGCGCAGGTAGCTAGAGATGGCGTAGGGATACGCGCTTTTGCTCGAAGTATCGGGTTCAGGCACCAGCAGGGTCGTCAAGATCCCCACCCCCATCACTAGAGCCATTATGATGTACGTTTTTTGCCAAGCCACATAAACATAAGTATCGGGGCGGCTACCGAAAAGGTAGGCTAAATATAAACCGCCAGCCCCTGCAACAACCATCCCAATACGGTAACCCGCTATGTAGCTAGAAGATAAAAGTGCTTGCACTTTTGGCTCGGCGCACTCAATACGATATGCATCAATAACTATATCTTGAGTGGCCGAGGAAAACCCCAGAGCCACGGCACCAAACGCCATTGCCGACAAACCGGTAACAGGATCTACGCTCGACATCCACAAAATGGACCCTATAACGGCACACTGAGCCAGTAATAACCAACCGCGTCTGCGTCCTAAAGCTTTGCTTAAGAATGGCAGGGGTAATTTATCAACGATAGGCGCCCAAATAAATTTGAAAGAATAGCCCAACGCCGCCCAACTAAAGTAGGTAACGGCAGACTTACTGACGCCGGCCTCGCTTAACCACAAAGATAGGGTAGAAAAAATTAGCAAAATAGGGATACCCGCAGAGAATCCCAGCAGCGCTAAATATACTACTTTTTTCAGAGGCCAATCTTTTTTTATCGATAACTTCAGGGCACTAAAAGAGGCATTCATGTCGACATCACCAAGGGCATGGCATGGTCAGACTAATCACGAAAATTATTAAATTGTAGGGGCATATCTAACTCTTCCGCACGCAACATAGCCATCACCTGCTGGAGATCATCGCGTTTTTTACCGGTTATGCGCACTTGATCACCCTGGATTTGTGACTGCACTTTCAACTTTTTGTCTTTAACTAATTTGACAATTTTTTTAGCCAGCAAGGACTCTAAGCCTGTCTGCACCGTAATTTCTTGCTTGACCTGCTTACCTAAAGGCTTGGGGTCGCCGAGCTCTAAACATTTAATATCAATGTTATTTTTAACTAGTGCCGATTGTAAAATATCCAGCAGTTGCTCTAACTGAAAATCAACCTCAGCCCAGGTCGTTATGACAAAATCTTTGCGCTCAAATTTAGCATCAATACCTTTAAAATCAAATCGTGTGGTAATAACACGATTTGCTTGATCAATCGCATTAGTTAATATGTGTTTGTCGACTTCGGATACGATATCGAATGTTGGCATAGAATACTCCGCCTATACTTTATATGATTAATTATCTGCTCTAGTTGCTAGTGCTTAACAAGCTGTATTTAGCAAATATACTTGGTAACAGGTTCAACTTGACACTTAAGGTCTGTGGTCACCATTGATGCTTCAATATTAGTTTAACTGATTTGCCGATGACAATAACACTAATAAGCAGAATTCACTGCCAGTAGTCGATGTCGAACAGAGTCAGTAGTTGGCTGGTTTCAAACAAAGGCAGCCCCACGACGGCAGAATAACTGCCTATTATCTGTCGGGCGAATACGCCGCCTAAACCCTGTATCCCATAAGCTCCTGCTTTATCGACAGGCTCACCTGTTTGCCAATAACGTAGCGCTGTACGCTCATCAATTGACCCGAACTCTACAATACTAGTGCTCACTCGTGTCTCACAGCGCTGGTGATAACAGATTGAAACCGCCGTGATCACTTGGTGTTGCTTGTCGGAGAGCGACATCAGCATCGCTATTGCATGCTTTTTATCTTTAGGCTTTTCGAGCACATCAGAGCCACTGCCTAACGGCAACACCACAATGGTGTCGGCTCCTAGTACTGGCTTATCATTAAACAATAAAGCTCCCGCCCGGGCTTTTGCGCCAGACAATCGCTGCACATAATCAAGCGGCAACTCATTAATGGCTTGTACTTCGGGTACATTGACATCAATAACTGTATGACTCACACCTATTTGACTTAGTAACTCGCGTCGCCTCGGGGACTGTGACGCTAAATATAGATCTGACATTATGATTCCAATAACTTTAGGTAGCGCGGCCAGTCAAAGGCCTCACCTGGATCTGTTTTGCGTGTGGGTGCAATCTCGCTATGACCAACTATACGCGTGTTAATTATACGCGGATAATCACGCATTAAAGCCCGAGTGACGTCGACCAATACACGATATTGGTTATCTGTGAAGGCAATGGTATCTGCACCCTCTAACTCGATGCCAATCGAATAGTCATTACACTCCTCGCGCGTCCTAAAGCAGGAACGACCCGCATGCCAAGCGCGGGCGCCAAAAGGCACAAATTGAATGATCTCGCCCTCGCGGGTAATCAATAGGTGCGCGGAGACTTGTAAGTCAGCGATCGTTGTAAAGTAAGGATGGGCGTTTACGTCGAGCTGATTACAAAAAAAACGCTCGATATAGTTCCCGCCAAACTGCTCGGGAGGCAAACTTACATTATGAATAACCAGCAAATCAATATCGTTTTCACCTTTTGGACGCTCGTTAAAATTTGGCGAGCGAACAAACCGAGCCAGTTGCAGACGACCATTGCTGATGATCAGCGAGCTACTTGGAGTCGTTGCTGAGCTCGGGGTTGAGCTCGGGGTTGATTTTGAGATTAACTTCGACAAGTTTCACCTTAAGCTTAGGATATTAACGCTATGATACTCAAGGCTTAAACACAATGAAATGTAATTAGGCACCAAAGATTATTTTGGTGTGCGTAGCTTAGTAATCAATGACTCCAGTGCTCGATCAAATAACATACCGTCATCAAGGGTTCTTAATTTACCTTGTTGCAATAGTATGGCTAAGGTCTCGCGTGTTTCTTCGGCTACTTTTATGCCAGCACGATTAACGAATATATATTTACTGGTGCCACGAATAATCGCCGCTAACCGACAACGAAAAGAGATGACGTCATCGTCGTGCTTTTCAAACCAGACACCCACAGTAAAGTTATCGACTAGGTTAATATATTGGGTATCTGCTGATGGTGATTCGCCGATGAGCTTAATGCGAGAGGCACTAACGACCCCGGCGACAGGCGAGGTATTACTGGACCTATTCACAGAAGATCTGGCATCAATCAATGCATATTCGTCGATCATATCTGCTATATCTGCTTCATTTAAGCGAGGCAGTTGATTCGAACTGCGAGCCTCAGCGTTCGTCTCAACATTGCTTCCAGTCCGCTTGTTATTGGTCGCGACGACGTTATTATCGCCTGACAGGCTATCGATAACAGCATCAACGGGAGCTGCAGATGACGAATCAATAGAAGACTTTTGGCGATAGTTTTTGAACAATAGTAAATAATGCTCATGAAAAACCGTTAGAAACTGTGTTTGTCGCGCAGGATTAAACGCCATATTCTCTAAGCTTTTTTTAATTACATTATCTAGACGAGGTAGCAGCCGATTCAACTTTATTTTGTGGTTATCGTCCTCAATAGGTAAAGCGCTCCAGACTAGCTCCGAGGCAACATTCAAGGCATTTTGCCATTGCTTGCTGTTAGGGCCTTGTCGCATATAAATAAGGAATAAAATATTACCCCAAGGTTGTGCTATGAATTCTTTAAATATTTTAGGAATAGTTTTATCTAAAACAAGACTTGCCAATTTTTTATCAACTTCTTTGCGCCCCACTTCTGACTGTGCTTTACCGACCTCGGCATCGATTGCACGCTTTTCAAATAATAGTACGCGGCGACGCTCCTTTTCTATAAAGGCTTTGAAATCTGTTAACAATAAGCTGAACAATTCAAAATTTACGTCAAAGTCTTTTAATATTCTAGATACGGTTGCCTCTATTTTAATCAACAAGGGATCGCGTTTTTCAGCGCCGGCAGCACCAGTCCAACCAATCGAGGCTATGGCCATCTCATTCAACAGACGTTTAGCGGGATGACCGTCTTTTTTAAAGAAATTTTCATCCGCTAAGGCTACCTTAATGAAGGGAATTTGTAGGCGTGCCAGCAATAACTTAATGGGATCTGGTAAGTTTTCATCCTCTAAAATAAACGAAAACAGCATATCGACAAGCATCATTACATCCTGTGAACGCTCATCCACCAAGAGCTTTTCTCCGGTCGATTGAATTACCATTTTGATATTACTGCTTGACAGTAAAATAGGCTGTGCCTCACTCGACGACACAGCATCTGCTAAAGGATTCTGCTGAGCCTGCCGTTGTTGAATCTGCGAGAGCGCATCAATCAGTACTAACGATACTTCTGTTAGTGCATAATTATTGGGTAAGTTATCGGCATGCGACACATCAGACAAATCGACTTGTGTTTGAGACTGAAAAGAGTCAGTTTGTAATAATGACTGTAAAGTAGCATACAAAGCTTGAGCGCTTGGCGCTGAGCTGAGCTTATCTTTGAGTGCTACACCTTTATAGATTGGCTGATTGTTATACGCAGGTGACTTGACCTTTGATGGTCTGCCTCGATGAGGTTTATTTTGATATGACTCTGCGTGCGCTGCTTGCAACCTTCGGGGTAAAACTGCAGCAGCGATGCCTTGATCCGTGAGTGCTTGATCAACAAACTTAAAGACACTTGGCAGCTCTTGAATAACATGGCGATCAAACAGCTTAAATAAGACTAATTTTGCTTTGATATCGATGCTTAGAACGGATGCAGCATCGACAAAACTATCCGCCAGTGACCGCGGCGTTAACGGATTGTTCCTTTCGGATAAATTCAGTGGTACCACTGAATTTATCCGAGCAGTTAACACGACGATAGCACTTTTGTTTTTTAGCCACGACTTTTTAACTAAAGAGTCTATCGCAACCAACTCTTCTAGATCTTCGTGACCGACGAGGGATAGATCATCTATGTCAAGACTATCTCTGTCCTGAAAATCTGATGACACATCACCTGAACGACTTGTTAAGACATTGACGAAGTGTATAGCAATGTTACATAAAAATATTTTCTCCATATCGCGACGGTGAATACGGATTTCTCGCATTGACTCAAAAAAAATATTTTGCTCAAGGTTGCTCTCGGCTCGATCGGCAAGTTCAAAGAGTGAATCATCGATATGATCGAATAAAGTTTGAATAGAGCCCTTAAAGTGCGTCTGT
>JBLIME010000181.1:0-5360 GCA_047638515.1 Pseudohongiellaceae bacterium | reverse complement strand
TATAAGAAAGTTTATTATTATTTATGTGGCAATTAGCAGATAAAAAAATATCAAGTCGATTACTTATTGGCTCGGCCTTATATCCTTCACCGGACTTGATGAGAAAAGCCATAACTGCCTCTGGATCAGAAGTAGTGACGGTTTCGCTTAGGCGTCAAAATATAGGTTCAGCTAAAGCTAGCGCCAATGGTGGCGGTAATGATTTTTGGAATTTATTAAAAAGCTTAAACCTTAATCTTTTACCTAATACTGCAGGCTGCCACTCGGCTAAAGAAGCGGTGACAACGGCGGAAATGGCACGGGAAGTTTTCGGTACCAACTGGATTAAGCTAGAAGTGATTGGCGACGAGTACAATCTGCAGCCCGACCCCTTTGCTACGTTAGAGGCGACTAAGGAGTTAGTGTCACAGGGTTTTGAGGTTTTCCCCTATTGTACGGATGACCTTGTTCTATGCCAAAAACTAGCTGAGGCAGGTTGTAAAATTTTAATGCCCTGGGGTTCACCAATCGGTACCGGTAAAGGTTTGCTTAATCCCTATGCACTTAAGAATATACGCGAGCGTCTACCTAATATAACCCTAATTGTCGACGCCGGTATTGGTTTACCATCCCATGCGGTCCAAGCGCTTGAGTTAGGATACGATGGTGTGCTGTTAAACACCGCCGTTGCGCAAGCTGCCGATCCAATCAAAATGGCTGAAGCATTTAAGTATGCTCTGCTTGCAGGACGCAATGGTTATGAGGCGGGAGCAATTAAGGAGAAAAATCTAGCAAAGCCGAGTACTCCAACAATTGGCACGCCTTTCTGGCACCAGTCTTAAGGCCTCCTTTGTTCTACAAAACATTCAAGCCTCGGTGTCACCCGCTGTCTAAGGCCGTAAAATAGAAAGCCTGCTTTCATTCCTATCTCATTAAATCTACAAAGTTACTTATTATGTCGATACGTCAAATGGTTCTCAACTTTTCAGGCAATGACTCTGCAGGTCTAGCCGGTTTAGCGATGGATATAAAAGTTCAACATGTATTTGAGGTACACAGTGCAACCGTCATTACGGCAAATACTGCACAAAATAACGAAAAAGTTATTTCAATTAACTGTGTTGCAGACGCTGTTTTCCAAGATCAGTTAGCTGCTGTTGATGTCCTGCCTATCATAGTTGTGAAGGTAGGTTTAATTGGCTCTATGACACAGGCCAAAAAAATAAAGGAATTTGTTCAAGATAAAAAGATTCCATTAATTTTTGATCCTGTCATAGCGAGCACTAGCGGTGCTAAGTTCATTGATGAAAATTTTTTATCGTTTTTAAAAGAGCAACTCTTGCCCCAGACAACACTACTGACGCCGAATATTATGGAGGCTGAGGTACTAGTCAATACCGAGATAAACACAGCAGAGGATGTGGTCAAGGCAGCTGCGGCCCTGTTGGCGCTTGGTGTTAACGCCGTTTTAATTAAAGGTGGCCATCTTTCTGACACAAGTCAGAAAGATATTGTGCAAGACTATTTTAGCGATGGAACAATGTCTTTTTGGTTGAGCAGTCAAAAAATTTCGACACTACATTCCCGTGGCACCGGCTGTGCGTTAGCATCTGCTATTGCCAGTAGCATCGCTTTAGGGTATTCGCTTTACGATGCGGTTGTTATTGCCAAAATGGCGATTTCTCAAGGACTACGTCAAGCCTTCGCTGTTGACGGTGTAACTGTTGCCAATGATCTTAGCCAATCCTATGGTCCTGTTAACATTACACACTTCCCTCGAGAGCAAATTGATCTGCCACTGTTGACCTATAAACCCGTAGACTCCTTGTCAATACCCTCTTTTCCCGAATGTAATCAGCCTCAGTTGGGCTTATATCCAGTAGTGGATAGAGCCGACTGGATTACTCGACTTGCATCAACGGGCGTAAGCACGATGCAATTACGCGTTAAAGATTTGACGGGCAAGCAGCTTGAGGATGAAATTAAACGAGCGATCGAGCTCGGCGTCCAGCATAATTGCCGCTTATTTATTAATGATTATTGGCAACTTGCTATTAAGCACAATGCTTATGGTGTGCATCTTGGGCAAGAGGACCTAGATGATGCCAATATCAGCGAAATTAAAAAAGCTGGTCTGCGCTTGGGTTTAAGCACCCATTGTCATTATGAGGTAGCACGGGCCCATAGCTATAAGCCCTCTTATATAGCTTGTGGACCAGTTTACCACACGACTACCAAAGATATGCCATGGACACCTCATGGCTTAGCAGGTCTTAGCTACTGGCGTTGTGTGTTAAATTATCCCCTGGTTGCCATTGGTGGCATTAACACCGAGCGCTTTGGGCCAATTGCCGCGACCGGTGTCGATAGTGTTGCAATGATTACCGCGATTACCTTGGCAAAAGATCCATGCGCTGTGGCCTCGGGCTACATGAAAAAATTTGAAGACGCACAAACCTAAGCTAATCTGCTAATAGTTGGTAACGCACAGTCCTCATTGGTTTTTGTCCAAATCGTATACAGCCGGTTTCGCCGTAAGCATGACATTTACTATAGGCTACTAAGCCGATCTGGATACCTAACCGATATTCAATAATCGCATTAGTTTCATTTTTGCTGATGGACTA
The DNA here is from genome assembly GCA_047638515.1 of Pseudohongiellaceae bacterium. Classification (GTDB taxonomy): domain Bacteria; phylum Pseudomonadota; class Gammaproteobacteria; order Pseudomonadales; family Cellvibrionaceae; genus CANLBN01. Next base: position 2,754 of record JBLIME010000181.1, on the reverse strand, counting down.
GTGTTCTATCTTACATGCTTTTTGACAATGCAATATCTTCATCCATGCGCAGGCCTTTATTTAATGACGATGAATAATGATAATTTCAATACAAACTCATCGGGTGATTTCTCAGCGCACGAGTGGCTTCGTTATACTCGACATTTACAATTGCCCCAGATTGGGGTCTCCGGCCAAAAAAAGCTGAAACGATCCAACGTTTTGATCATTGGTGCCGGCGGTCTAGGTTCGCCAGTCGCACTCTATTTAGCAGCGGCTGGTGTCGGCCAGATAACAATCGTTGACGGCGATTATGTCGATGTGACTAACTTGCAAAGACAGATAATTTTTACGACTGATCAAGTGGGACAATCTAAAGCGCTGTGTGCAAAAGAACGGTTATTAGGGTTAAATCCCTCTATAACAGTAGTGGCGGTCACAGAACATTTGTCGATCAATAACGCCGAGAATCTCATTAAACGTGCGGATCTTATTTTAGATTGCACTGATAATTTTGCGACCCGTTATTTGATTAATGACATTTGCAGTCAACATAAGAAACCATGGGTATTCGCGAGTATCTATCAATTTTCTGGTCAGTGTGCATTGTTCACTGAAAATTCAGCGTGTTTTCGCTGCCTATTCCCCGACCCTCCAAGCGAAATTGCCGATTGCAATACAGCCGGTGTTCTTGGTGTGTTGCCTGGTCTATTGGGCACGTTACAGGCGAGCGAGGCGGTTAAGTTTTTAACGGGACTTCCCTGCCCGTTAGAGAACAACTTGTTGATGGTCGAGGCAAGTGACTTAACTTTTAGAAAAATAAAATTGAATAAAAGTAATCACTGTCCACTCTGTGCCGATGAGGCTCACGACTACAAAATTGATACTACTAATTATAATATGACTTGTGAAATTAATGGTCTAGATGATGGGGAGATATCTACCTCTGAATTTCATGTGTCGCGCCAGCTTCATAGTTCTGTTGTTTTAGACGTTAGGGATAAAAATGAACGCGATGCTTTTAATATCGGTGGGCAGCATATACCGCTTCATCTGTTATCGGAGCACTTAACGTTACTCGATAAAAATAAAAGTATTTTCTGTTACTGCCAAACTGGCATAAGAAGCAAGCAAGCTGCAGTATTGCTTGAGAAAAATGGATTTACGGTAAAAAGCTTGAAAGGTGGGCTGGCCAGCTTTTTAAAAGATTATCGCTAGGATATGCTGGCTCAACCAGAGCCGAATGCAGTGATCGTTATAAATTTACAGAGCGGACCTTAGTTAGATCGCTTTGTGCACTAAGACACTATGTATAACGCGATCGTATTCAAAATAAACCATGAAAATGCCGTAGTTCCATCTCGATATTGGCGGCTCACCAATAGCTTCTTTTAGACCGATTGGTTCGCCAAAGTATTGTTGGACTTGATTTTTTGTCATGCCCGCTGAGGGGCGCTTGACAATGACACTGGCATTACCTTGCTGGCCAAGAGGAATTCTTGCTGACTCTGCATTAGCAAGGCTCCCCGTTAGCAAGAAAGTACTGGTAATACCGATTGCAAAAGCATAGGTTAGTTGCGCTGTTAAAATAGCCATAGTCATGCCCTAGATCGCTTAATGGGTTTTATACTTGTACCTATCATAATATATCACTGTTGAGAGTTTAAAAAAGGCGCATTTAAGTGCTTAGTGATGTATTTTATCTTTAGCGTTTTGATTGCAGCTTTTGTAGGATCTGTGTATCGATAACTTGTTTTGCAATGATACGCTGTTCTTCGTCGTTAAGTTGATCAAAGCGAGCGCCTACTAGGTAGTCATCATTCTCACTTTTTTGGCAGCGAGTGATTTGAGCATAGCTTAAAATAACGGTGTATGCAGGGAGAAACACCAGTTTGATGGCTATCCAGCTTTCTATACTTAGTGGGTAGCTACTGCTAAAGGCAATGCCGCCTTGACTAAGATCAATTCGATCAGCATCTTGTCGGTTTAGGGTAACGATTTCTTGCGCGAGTATTTGTTGTGACAAAAGATTAATTTTCTGATTGATAACCTCAAGATAATCGCCGACATCTGAATTATCTTTGCGAATATTTTGTACAATGGTGACTGAGTCTTTGTCTAGCTGCTGAAATTTAGCCAGTAGGCCGATACCTGTCGAGGGATTAAAGTGCTGTTCAGCATTACCTTCGTGAATAGAATCTGCGGCGACAGCTTTAAAGTTAAAAATAACGTTTTGTTGTATTCTAAAAAACTGTCTTTTGTCCGTCATTTTTCAGCCTATATACTAGTCAAGTTGTAGCAGCAAATTTACAGTTGGCGACGAGATGTTGCCACTAATATAGTTGAGAGCAGGACCTCATCATATTCCTCATTTAAAAATTTATCACTTTATACCTTTCACTAACAGAATCGCTATAATGTACCCATGATATCAAATACATCTGTTTTTATTGGCCTTCGCTACACCCACGCAAAACGTAGACATCAATTCATTTCCTTTGTGAGTGGTTTTTCGTTAATAGGCATGGCGTTGGGTACCCTGGCGCTGATTGTCGTATTATCGGTGATGAATGGATTTGACCGCGAGATAAAACAACGTATCTTGCAAGTTATTCCCCATGCGTATTTAGACCAAATACCAGTTATGCAGGATTGGCAGCTAACGGGCGATAAAATTATTACACAGGCAAATGTAATATCAATAGCGCCTTATATTTCAGGCTTTGTAATGTTGTCGAGTGATTTTAGTGTTCAAGGGGTAGAGCTTCAGGGGGT
>JBLIME010000180.1:0-5426 GCA_047638515.1 Pseudohongiellaceae bacterium | reverse complement strand
TATTGTGAGGTTCGGTTTCCAACGCCGGCCATGCATTGTAATTGATGATGGCATAGACCACTCGGTCAAAATACTTGGGAAGAATCGTCTGATTTTCGACTCCATTTTGCAAACCCAGCACCAGCGTATTTCGGCCAATTGCATTCACAATGTCTTGGCAGCAGGCATCTAGATGAAAGTTTTTAACCGTTATAATCAACAAATCGATATCCTCTACTGCCGCCAACGTTTCAACCACTCGAACGCGAGTATCTTCCTGCAATACTTTATTATCGCTCAGCATACGGATGCTCTTTTGTTGCAACTGCCGAGCATTTTCACCTCGAGCCAATAGCGAGACATCATGGCCAGCACGAGTTAACCAAGCAGCTAAAGTGGTGCCGATCGCGCCGGCACCATAGACAGTAATTTTAAACGGTTTTTGCATAGCTAATACGCTTCCTGTAAATCAGTATGAAGAGCGCGACATTCAAAAATGCGACGCCCGTGTAAATCATTGCAGGCAACGCCAACAAGGTATTATTGAGTAGTGATGTGGCAATGAATATTCCGGTAGCACTGTTTTGAATGCCCACCTCAATGGTCAGAGTTTTGGTTTCTTTAAACTCAAGGCCCGCAACCGACGCACTGATATAGCCCAAAGCCATGGCCAAGATGTTAAGAATAAACATGGGGACGATGAGCGCATTCATATCACCCGCAATTTCTTTGCCACTGCCAAACAGTGTTAGGCCAATGATACCGAGCAACAGAATATTTGAAGCGCGAGCAATAGCAGGCGCTATGCGGATCGAAAACTCTGGCCGCAGCTGCCTAAGCAACATGCCCAATACGACAGGCAGAATGGTCATGGCCAGTAGCCGAAGACTGGTCGCCAGTAGATCAAGCTGAACATACTCACTTTGTTGTAAAAAATGACTGAGTGAGAGGTTAATGATGAAGGGAATACTGACGGTGCCGACGAGCATGCTAATGGCTGTCATGGTAATACTGAGTGCGGTATCACCCCTCGCCATCTGCGTTAATAAACCCGAAACAACGCCCCCTGCACAAGACACCAAAATCATGATGCCGACAGCCTGAGTGGGCGACAGATTAAAGCTGACGGCGACCGAAAACCCCAGTAACGGCAAGCCGATCAGCTGCCCTACTACACCCACCAAAACCGCTTTGGGTCGCTGCCCAAGCCGCTTGAAATGGGCAGGCCTTAGCGCCAACCCCATTCCAGCCATCATTAAGCCTAGGGTGATGGAAGTAAGATATTCAAATACAAAACTCATAATCTATCGATGCCATCTGGATGAATTAAGTGAATAGTATACGCATTACTTCAAACCCAGCCAGACGGCCTTACGCCAATAAACAGTTGTTTTTCGCCACTATAAAGTAGACTCTGTATTCAGGTTTGCGCAGGCGACCAAAATACAAAAAAAGTCCTGTATGCAGACAATGGCAATAGCCAGAGAGTCTCAATGAAAGACATAACAACAGATCAGGTATACGGCCACTATATTCCATGTAGCCACCTCGCAATTTTAGTGACGATGGCCGAACTCTCAGGCATAGCGATGCAACCCCTGCTAAAGAAACAGGCACTCAACCTTGAGACAATTAATACTCCTGGTGCCCGTATCCCAGCGTCACAATATGGCCAGCTATTATTAGCAATTGACGCAGAGACAGACGAAGATGATTTTTGGTTTCGCTTTGGCCAGCAGTTAGATTTTCCGGCGTTTGACGCCTTGGGCCAGGTGATACTCTGCTGCGACTCACTGCATCAAGCCATACATTTGTTAGCCCAATATTACCCACTATTAAGCTGCGGGTCAGAGCTTAGGTGTGTCGATGAAGAAAACGCCGCTTCGCTCTATATCTATCGACAAGGTGAAGTGGAATCACGCGCGAGTCTGATTCGATCTGAATTGTTAGTCGGTGTAATTTTTAAAGGTATTTTGGAATCTTTGGCTGATCGAGGTGAAAAAATTCGCTTTGAGTTTGACTACAGCAAGCCCAAGTATTCGGCGTTGTACACTAAATATTTGAACAACAACTGCACGTTTTCTGCCCCCCAATCAAGAATGATCATTCCCGCTGAATACTTACAAAGCCCAGGCTTGCGACCCAATGCCGTGATGCTTAAAATTCTGCTTAAGCAATGTGATCAACTTTTAGAGCCACTACAAAAACAGCAATCGATTTGTGCCCAAGTAAGAACCGCAATCGCAGCCATACCCGACAGTTACCCAACCGCTGAGCAAGTGGCCGAAAAAACGGGACTAAGTTCGCGCACACTTAGTCGGCGCCTGAAAAAACAAGGCACCAGTTTTCAACGCCTAATGAACGAGGTGAAAACTCAACGTGCGTCTAACTACCTGCAGACGACACAGCTATCTATCGAAGAAATTTCGACACGAATGGGGTTCAGCGATTCTGCTAATTTTCGCAGTGCCTTTGTCAACTGGACGGGTATTTTACCCTCTCATTATCGACGCTCTTGCCACAAAGAATAGTGAGCAAAGCGACGAGCCTTAATCGTATTTATTTCTTTATTAGTTCCTCGGCTATCACCTTTAAGATAAACGTCTCCCGCTCGATCGACAGGCCCTTCTTATCACTGTTAGCAATGACTTCTTCATTATGGGCAATCGCCTGATGAATATTCATCCACAGCGGGGTCATACCATTACTCACTTCATGTGACTCGTAAGCCGTATCGCCTAGGGCCTCATCGATTTCACACACATAGCAATGCGAGATCATGTGGATAATATCGGCATCGGCTTTATACCAAGGGCGATACTCATCATAACGCGCAAACTCTTCGACATTGCGTACGCCCTGCGCGCCTGGAAAGGGAAGATTTTGAGAACCAACAACTCTGTATTGGATCTTGCGGAATGGTGCATTATCCGCCCGCTAAGTTTCTTAGGTATTAAGTGGGGTAAACGCTATCGTACACAACATCAAGGTGACCCGTTGCTATTCCGCTGGGCGGATAAGGTGTACTTCCCGATTCCAATCTGGGGCAATGTGGGCATGAATATAAGGGGCTCAAAGCAAAAATAATAGCTGCATTTTAGCGTATTTATGCTCGATTAAGTTAGTAGAATGTAATTTTCCATGATGCCAAATCTATCCTGCCCCCAGAAGATAGTATCGCCATAACATATCGTTGGTACCCCCCAGCACCCTACCGAATACATGTCTTCTAGGTTTTTATCAGCCCAGTGACGCCAACTTTTATCTTCCAGCTTGCGTTGCGCTATGCGCCAATCCAGACCACAGCGAGTGACTATCGTTTTCATTCCCTTATCTGTTTCAGCCCTAATACCTTCAGAGTTCACCGCTCGGGCAAAGCTCAATAAAAAATCGTGATACTTACCTTCAGCCTTGGCATACTCGATCAAAGAATAACAACGCTCTACGGCAACGCCTAATGGATCGGCTACATACCCATAAGGCAGACCTAATTTCGAAGCTTCTCTTTTAGTATCTAAAAAGATATAGATTTTTTTTGTATCAGGTACATTCATGTCCCGCATCATCATCGGTAACACAGGTTTAATCGTTAAAGGAATGCGGTGGTGCTTAGCGAGCATGATGGCACGCTCTAAAGCAATGTATGAATAAGGGCTTCGAGCAGACCAATATAGAATCAAAGGCTGCTGTTTATTGCCATTCATATTGAATGGCGGCGCCTTACAAAAACCTTCATAAGTAAGATTAAAGTGTATAGTTTCTTTTTTATCATGAGCCAAGCCAAGAATCATCAATCGCTGTTCTAAATGATCCAGACGATCAATACCCCAATACCATTCGCCTTCAAAATTAATCATGGCACCGAAATAGTGACCAAGCTTAGTTAAAAGCTCGAAGTTTTCAGACAACTTTTGTTGATTTTTATTAATCGAAACATCATCTAAAACCGACGCTGTCCCTTGGAACCAATACTGATCCAACAACGCTGTCGCTTGCGTTATAAAATCTTCAGCCATTTCAATATTGACTAAAGCGAGTGACAACTTATTTGTGATGTCTTTACTAATGGCACAGAGCTGATCTTGAGCTGGAAAACGAAAATTATAAAGTTGCGCTAAGGGATAAGCATCGTATTTTGAATAGTCCTGTAACATATCAAGGCGTGGGAACATTTCAGTATCTATTTCTTGAAATACATGAAACTTTAACGTGACCTTAAAACGCGCTTCAATCGAAGGTAAAGCTTGCAACAGTAAGTAACTATAGGGGTCATCTGCTTTTAGAAATACATCAAGGGTCGGTGATTGACCCTGTAAAGTCCTCTTCGCTAAATACACTTGTCGCTTTACATCACGAATCAAATCACTAGAAACTGCCTTTAAAACATGTGGCATAATATTCTTTTTCATTGATCCATCCTATTTAGCAAATCCTATCTTTTTAAAAGTCTCGCTGAGCTGGCGAGATTTAAACTTGCCTTTAATGCGATGGATAAAGCCAATAACTTTTAAGACTGTTACGGGTAAAAAAGAGGGATGTGTTTCAATTAACCTAGAATCTAACAGACCTGCATCTCGGTGGATAAGGTTGTCGCTATAGTCTTGAGTTTTGATCATATTAATAAATGCTTGGCGTGATGGGTAGTATACCAAAATTGCCTCATCCCACTGTTCATCAGAAGGACCAATCAATGCTGTTTTGACTCGGCCTCGCCAAATTGGGTAGCCACCAACCTCAAGTAATAGTGGAATAATGGCTTTACCATAATTATCATAAGCTCGTGCGCCACTGCAGGATACGCCTTCTTTTGCCGTGCCGCTGTAATCGGCCTGATCTCGAAAGCGTAATAAATTAATCATGACAATGGATGAAGCTGATGATGATTCTTTAACAAACTCCATCAATTTTTGCTGAGTAGGTTCTACATAGTGCGTCATAATATTTCCAATTTAACGTGACTGTTTTATTAATATTTTTATTTTTTCAATGGGCTTTTATGGTGATTTTTCAGAGTCATCTTAGCCATTTGATTACTAAAAAGCTTGCGAGAAATACGCTGTATAATATCCCCTAGTTTTCCGTCATTACCTAATATCACCAAGCCCTTGTTTTTATTGATGGCCTTTAATGTTTCGCGTGCAATGTCGTTGCCGGTTAGCTTTGCATTAGCAAACCCTTTCGATACCCGCTTGTGTGTTTTGGGTGTATCCATGCGACCAAAAAGTTTAACAGTTTCAGCAATGGGTGTGCGCACATAGGTAGGGCATACGGTGGTCACGCCAATTTTGGCAGGCGCCAATTCATTGCGCAGGCAGTCACTTAAGGAAATAACGGCCGCTTTAGTTGCGCTGTATGCTGACATGCCTGGAACCGCCAATATGCCAGCGGCAGAGGAAATATTGACGATGTGACGAGGTTGCTGGTCTTGCAACCCTTGCGTTTCCATG
>JBLIME010000179.1:0-5456 GCA_047638515.1 Pseudohongiellaceae bacterium | reverse complement strand
AAGTTGAGACAGTTTTTCTGCTATTAATACCAACTCTTTATAGGCATGACGGCATGTAATTTTTATGTTGGTAAGTACTTAAATGTATGCCGCTTGTTGTGACATCGGACCTTGATAAATACCCCATAGTTTTTTCTTTAAGCAGCTATCATTAAAACACTGTATAGTATTTTTTTTGTGGATACCAGGCAATTTGCCCCAACCTCAATAGGTATAGCGCTTCGGTTTTCACTGCATGATCTACTCTCTATAAATTTACCGGAGTCTGTATAGCCTTCTCGTCTATATTTTGCGCTTCCGAATATACTTATCGAATAATCGGATTGCATCTTCGCTCGCATCACATCATCTGAAAAGAATTAGCGCCTGTATTTTTATAATTTAGTCTATTATACTTTACAAGAAGTAATAAGTTATCGAATACTCTCGTCATCCCCGACATTAACAATTTTTATACGTAATAAAGTTTAAAAAATTATTTAATTATTTGTAAGAATAACTAACTTCTATTTCATAAAACATATCATCTTTATTATCGTCTCATAAAAAAATTTATTGAATTAATCACTAACAGGCTCGTATAAATTCTACTAGCGCTTTAATCCCGCTTATTCTTGATTCACTTAAATATTTATTTAGACCCAAACTATTTAAATACAATTCGAAATTAATTTTTTCTATTTTTGATTTTGTCAAACCATTAACACTCCTCAATATCAAATCAGCTAAGCCTTTTACTAAGTTAGAATCGCTGTCCATTGTAAAGCAACAGATGGCATCATTATTACGTAATATTTTTTTATCAACAATAACCCATAAACTTGACTCACAACCCGCCACTAAATTTTCATCCTTACGCAAATATTCTTTTTTCTCTACTAACTTGCCTGCCATCAAAATTTTTTTGTAGCGATCTTTCCCTGACATCGAGTCAGTAAATTCATTATCGTTAATTAATAACGGAGGTTTTTCGCCACTGACAAGATGTACTTTTTTTTCTAGCATCACGTCATTTTCTTTTAAAAATTCATATAGGCAACAACAGAGTGTATCGACGTCGTCAAAAGTGTTGTAAGCTGCAATTGAAACTCTTAGTATGCTGTCTACACCTAACGCATTTAGCAATGGTTGCGTACAGTGATCGCCGACTCTTACCGCAACGTCTGCCTCATCGAGCCAAAAACCTATGTCTGCCATCGAGTACTGTGCCCCTGCTATTGCGGCTACACCCACGTTCTCTTTCGCAGTCGTCAACAACGTTAATCCTCTATAAGTATTGGTTAATTCTAATAACTTTTGGTGCAAGTAACTTGTGAGTTGCTTTTCGTGTTTGGCAATCAATGTCACATCTTCTGTTGTTAAATAGCTAATGCATGCTCCTAAACCTGCAATGGCAGCCAATGACGATGTTCCAGCTTCAAAAACGTAAGGCGCATCGGCATAACTACTGCTATACCGACCTACCTTTTTAATCATTTCACCACCAAAGTTGTTGGGCTTTACCTTTAGCAACTGTTCGAACCTTCCATACAACAAACCAATTCCCGTCGGCCCATAAAATTTGTGTGCTGAACACACTAAAAAGTCACAAAAACCATCCTGCAAGTTTATGAGCTCATGCCCAATAATTTGAGAAGCATCTAATATAAGTATAATATTTGGATACGTTCGCTTGATCTCCAGGAATAACGTTAATGGGTATTTTTTCCCCAGCACATTACTGGCAGCTAATACCGATATTATTTTTGTTCTATGAGTAATTTTTTCCTTTAGATTACTTAATTCATAATCACAAAAAACTAACTTTAGATTTTGTGCCTCCGCAGCCTCTTGCCAAGGCACTAAGTTAGCATGATGCTCAGCACTACTCACTAACACTTCATCACCTTTATTTAAGCTAGCGCTTAAACCATTTGCCAACAGATTCATACCTGCGGTTGCGCCCGTGGTGAACACAATTTCATTTTTTGATGCAGCTCCTAAAAAATGGGCAGCCTGTTGACGCACACCTTCCATCATTGCTGTTGCTGTTCTCGCTAAGCGATGGCTGGCTCTATTAGCATTACCGTTTTCATGTATATAAAAATTAACGATTGCATCAATTACACACTGTGGCTTATGTGTGGTTGCTGCATTGTCTAGATATACCAGTGATTGATTTTCTACTTGAGCAAACAAGGGGAAATTCTTTTTAAATTTAACGGGATCAAACATAAGTAAATTGACTAGTTGGTGTCGATTAAATTAAATAACTTGTGTGCATTTTGTGTAGTTTGCCGAGCAATATCGCCTATCGACTGAGCTCTTAACTTCGCAAGCGCTGTTGCGACGTCGATCACTTTCAGTGGGCTATTCGGCGCTCCCTGATAACCGTACAACGGCATGTCTGGGGCGTCAGTCTCAAGTAACAACGATTCTAACGGCATCTGCGCTAGTGCACGCCGTGTTTTGTGCGCGCGCGCGTAGGTAACGCTACCGCCAACACCCAAATAGAAGCCTAGCGCCCAGTATTGACGAGCAAGCTCTAAGCTGCCAGTAAAGCCATGAATCACGCCACCCCCAGCGGGCTTTAAACGCGCAAGAAGCTGCAAGGTTTCATTTTGTGTTTGACGTACATGAATAATAACGGGTAAGCCCGTGTCGCAGGCGCAGCGTATATGTTGCTCGAAAATAGTTTGTTGCAATTCAAAATTAGTCGCGATGGTCTTATCTAGACCACACTCGCCGATTGCTACACAGTTGACCTGCTCTAGAGCTCGCTCCAATTGCTTTAACAGCGACACCGATAAACCCTGATCGTCACAATTTATACCGCCGAGCCTTGCTATCCACCAAGGGTGTACACCGGCAGCACATTTGACACCGACTAGATTTTTCGTCAACTCATAACTTGTCACCCACTGATCTGGATGCACCCCAGGAATCAATAAATGTTGGATGTTATTGTCTCGACACAAAGACCATAACTCGTGACGATACTCATCGAACTCGGAGAAATCCAAGTGACAATGGCTATCCATCAAACTAAAGGAACTAGTGGCTTTTACTACCGGCATATTATTTTTAAGTCTATTTAAAATAGTTAGCTGTCAATATTAGCTTTTGTTGACAACTTAAGAGAATGTTCGACAAGATAATATTTAATGATGTTTATAAACGTAAACTAGAGCCTATTGGATTTGAAACTTTAACTAGGTATGCGACTGAGCCATACGCACCAATAAAAGGCAAATAGCCATTTGCTTAAAACAATCATCGTCGTATAATCATCAACTGTCATACTATTTCGTGTGGCGGGGTTCACCAATTCAATATTGATAGGAAAGGCATATGAAAGTAGAAAAAAAAACAGCTGAGTACACCATCTTAAAACGTTCTGATGGTCGCTACGCAGTAAAAAGCAGTAAAAATAAGTTTGTTAATGGCGACGACAAAGTTGCTATCTTAATCGCTGAGGGCCTTCGCGCCGCACCTACACCAAAGCCTGAAGCACCTGTCGCTGAAGACGAATCGGCAGAGGGCGAGTCCGCTGCTTGATGATATAGACTATCATTGCGTATTGGCCAATGCTCATCAGCAGTAGTTGGCTAATACATAATTTACGATCCCTCCCTAAAAACTAACTTCTTTCCTCGAGTGACATCTACTGTCGTCAATCAGCGATAAGTGTGCCTCCCATAAATCACGACTAATAGACGTATCACTAGCAGTCATGACCATCTACTGGTCTAAAATTTTTTAGCCGACCTTTCTTTGCCTCAAACATCCTTACTTACAGCTCTTCGTTGCCAACACTAGGCGCTCAATTATCAATAGTCATTGGACATGTAATCGGGGGCTAGATTTTCAAAACGCGTGTATTTGCCGATAAAAGCTGCGCGACAGGTGCCTATCTCACCGTTGCGCTGCTTTCCAATAATCAACTCTGCAATGCCTTTTTCGGGGCTATCTTCATTATAGTAGTCATCTCGATAAATAAACACAATGACATCTGCATCTTGCTCAATAGCACCCGACTCTCGCAAATCTGAATTCATTGGGCGCTTATTGGGGCGCTGCTCCACACCACGATTGAGCTGGGAAAGCGCTATTACAGGACAATTGTACTCTTTTGCTAACGCTTTCAACGAGCGTGAGATTTCTGAAATTTCTTGAGTGCGTCCGTCATTGTTTCCCACTGTCTGCATCAGCTGTAAATAATCGACCATGATCAAACCAGGCTCGCCGTGTTCGCGCGCCGTTCGGCGAATTCGAGCACGCATATCTTGGGGTGTTAGTGCAGCCGTATCATCTATGAATAATGGCGCACCTTTCAGTTTCTGCACAGCTGCAGTGAGCTTAGGCCAATCTTCTTCCGTAAGCTGACCATTACGAATTTTAGTTTGATCGATACGGCCCGTTGACGACAACATACGCATCACTAACGACTCTGACGGCATCTCCATACTAAACACTAACACAGGTTTTTTTTGGGTAAACACTGCCGACTCAACAAAATTTAAAGCTAGCGCCGTTTTACCCATTGACGGCCTGGCTGCCAAAATAATTAATTCGCCATTTTGCCAACCAGATGTACGCTGATCAAGATCTGTGAGACCGCAACTAACACCGGTAATATCCGCTTTCGAACGAAATAAGGCATCAATGCGCTCAATCGTATTTTTTAATAAGCTGTCCATTGCCTCAAGGCCGCCTTCTTTGGGCCTACCCTCTGCGATTTCGAGCAACCGCTTTTCAGCAAGCTGCAACAAATCATCCGCATCCAGACCCGATGGATTATAGCTAGAGCGAGAAATATCCTTGGCAACCGTGATCAACTGTCTAATCGTCGCATGCTCACGCACAATACGGGCATAGGCCACGGTATTAGAAGAACTGGGGGTATTGGCAACTATTGTCGATAGATACTCCATACCGCCTAAACGGTCGAGCTCATCATTGCGCGCTAACTGTTTGGCCAGAGTAATTATATCGAGAGGTTTCTCCGCTTCAGATAAGATCGACATCGAGGCAAAGATTAACTGGTGACTATTTTTATGAAAATCTTCTGGTTTGAGTATTTCTGCAACCGCATCAAAGCTTTGATTCGCTAGAATTAAACCACCAAGCACAGCCTGCTCAGCCTCGGGGGAATGTGGTAACGCTTGGCCCGACTGTTCATTATCATCGTAGACTGTATGTGGCATGTCATCTAAGGGCAAGGACTGCGGTTGAAGCATAATTAACTCGAATGTGATTTTGCAGTTTAATGAAAGGCTTAATTTATAAGTAAGCTTATAAATTAATGTCTAACTTAATTCAAATGCTATTGGTTAATAGTTTGTTGTTTAAAGCATCAAATAATAACAGAGACTACATCATCTAGCCCTAAAGATTTACATTATAAATAGTCGTTGCGGCCAAGTTAAGAGAGCTTATAACACCAACTTGTTATAGCGATTGTCGACGGATAAAGC
>JBLIME010000178.1:0-5472 GCA_047638515.1 Pseudohongiellaceae bacterium | reverse complement strand
AATGATGTGACATTGTAGCCAGCTGAGCACGAATTTTATTGCCTTTGCGCTCAAAAAATAACGTATTTTGAATTTTGGCTAACTGGCCTAGAACAGGCCAGTTAGCCACTTCTGATTTAGCGATAAAATACCCAGGTAACTTTGAAGAAAGCGCAAAGATATCGAGATAAGACACATGATTAGAAAGAAACAACGTAGGTTTAGATACTGAAACCTCACCTTCTGTAATCACCTCCATAGAAAACAAATAGCAACACAGACGGTGAAACGTGGCGTAAAAAAAATCTAGGCGCGCAGGCAATAAATATTTAAACACACAGAAAATTGGTAGCATCATCAAAACCCAAACGGATAACAAAACGGCAAAAAAAACTGACTTCCCCTGCTGCGTAAAAGATTGTAAGGCAGCTGCGGATGGTTTTTCGAGCAAACTGTGTTTTAAAGCCATACAAGATGTTCTCATTTATTCTAATTTATAGCCTAACTAATTCGTCTTCAGCGCTACGACCGTTACTATTTTCTGCGAGCGTATTTAGACATGCATTACCAATTTAGGGTTTTGTTGCAGCATATTTTTAGTCTCTACATAAATAGCCACATAGATAGTGTTAAACATAGGATCGATGATAGCGGCGTCGCTTATTTTTGCGCCTAACTTTAGGTAACCGCGCAATAGCGTCGGTAGCGCTTTTTTGGCAGCGTCGTTCATAACATCAGCTTTGCCGATAGTATTTAGGTCGATATAATTATCACCCTTAGGCACAGGCCTTAGGAACTCTGGCGCTAAATGATGATCGTAAAGATAGTTGAGGATAGGCCGATGAGTCGCGATATTCACACCTGTAAAACTTGCACAGCCGAACATAACGTCGATATTATTATCTTGCAGAAAGCTCATGGCATATTTCCATATGAGCATCAGAATAACTCCACCGCGTCCATTAGGATCAACACAAAAGCGACTCAGCTCAAGTGATTTACTGTAAAAATCATGTAACTTATTTAGATTGAACTTGCCTTCAGTATAAAAATATTGTCCAGGCTGCAAACACTCGTTCAAGAATAAACGCAAGGTGCCCACAATCGCCGGTTGTGCTTCAGCGGCGGTGTCAATGACGATCACATGGAAGCCGGCTGCATCCCACTCGTCGATATCGCGCTTTACTGCCATCATCTCCGCACTTGGATTGCCATGCTTCTCGTCGTAAAAGACACGATAGCGCAGTGCTTGGGCAGCCGCGACCTCGGCATCGTCTCTAGCAAATCGAACCCCATAGCGACCTGCAGTTGTGACGGGAGCCACATTTAGCTTATCTAAGAAAGAAAATCGTTCTCTGGCATCAACAGACTCCACAACATTCATAGATTTAACCTTTAATAAATTATTCCAAACGAAAACACGTTATCTGAAGGCTTTAAGTCTCTTATATGCCCCCAAAAATATTATCCTAGGCACTGAATCAATATACTTTATTTTATGAGTATCAGGTATAGAAAATTACCCTCGGTGTGTGATGGCAAAACATTCAAAAAAAATTGCTGCACTTATTTACTTTTATACTTTTAAAAATAGACATTATTTTAATAGTTTGATGGCGACGTTGTTTAATTAAACAACCGGGTCGCAGGCCTACGACATTACTGACAAACTATTAATCATTGAGCCTTGGTAGCATTTATAGCTAAACAGAGCAGCCCACGATAAAAACTTTAATAAGCGCTTACTCTAGACTACAAGGGCGACAATTAATTCAAATCAAACTGCTTAACGGCTGAACTTAAAAGTAAAATGAAGTAAATTTAATCTTCAATAGTAATACCCGATATTTATAGGCATAATGCTGCCGATTTTTGCTGTATCTTTCAATTTATGCCGTGAATATATGCCAAAGAAGCTTTTCAAACGATTCACCCCTAATGCGGCTCGCGTCAAGCGACAGCCCGTATTAAAGTTTTTGCGGCCTCTCTTAGACGATCCTAATCTCTTCCACTTTAACCGTCATTCAATTTCACTAGCGATGCTGGTTGGCGTATTCTTGGCTTTTATACCCATTCCTTTTCAAATGGTATTCGCAGCCATATTAGCTTTATGGATTAGGTGCAATCTTCCACTAAGTATCGGCTTAGTCTGGATAAGTAACCCATTAACTATCGCACCTATTTTTTTCGCAACCTATCAGCTAGGTCTATGGATATTGGATATACCAAAAATACATATCCAACCCCACGATATTACCTTTACACTATTACAGATTGAAATTAGTAAAATTTGGAAGCCACTTTTTGTCGGTTCGCTAGTCGCTGCTACTGTTCTATCAACTGCATCTTACTTATTAACACGACTTTTATGGCGACTTCTGATCGTCCGCCAGTGGCGCCGTCGCAAGAATGCTAAAACCGATCGCTAGCTACTCATCGTAACTTAAAGCCTCGGCGGGATTTATCTTCGCGGCTTGGATTGCAGGGTATGCTGTTGCAATAAAACTCATTATTAACGATGCACTTGCCACTACGATAATATCATTTAGCTGTAGCGATGAAGGCAAGAAATTAACTGGGTAAACGGTGGATTCTAAAAAATGAATGCCTAAGAGTTGCTCAAGACCCGAAATAATATTTTCTATTGTCAGCGCTAGAAAAATGCCTAACACTACTCCTATTAAAGTGCCGACAACACCAATAATCGTGCCTTGAATGACGAAGATAGCAAGCACCTGTCGGTTGGATACACCCAGCGTGCGCAGTACTGCAATATCGCTTTGCTTATCGACGACTACCATCATTAATGTTGAAACAACATTAAAGGCCGCAATCGCAATAATTAAAAATAACAGTAGACTCACCAAGCTTTTTGATGTTTTTATGGCGCTGTAAATATTGCCATGGGTGCGTGTCCAGTCACTAGTATAGACATTTACATTTAATTGTTTTGACAGTGTTGCCCTCAATTCACTAGATACATAGCTTGCCTCAAACAAATTATGAACGCTGATATGGAACCCTGAGACCAGTAACGGGTTAGGACTTAATTGTGCCGCTCCCGTCAACCCCATTAACCCCAACGAATGATCTAACTCTGTTCCTGTAGAAAAAATATCGATGACTTTTAAGCGCCTCACTGCAGGATTTTGTCGCGAGCCCGATTGGTTTAATTGCGGGATGATGACACTAATCTTATCGTCGCGCTCTACCTGTAATTTTTCAGCAAGACCGCGACCTAGGGCGATATTGTACTCATCACTCGCTAGTGATCGCAGCGTTTTGCTGTCGAGGTAACTTGAAATATTTGACACAGTAGCGTGATGCTGCGGATCGACTCCGTAAATAATACTAGGCTGTGTAAAGCGACCCTCATGTAACATGCCTTGAAGCTCAATAAAGGGAGTGACACCCTTTACACCTTGCTGCTGTAGAATACGCTGTCGTAATGCTGGCCATTGCTGGTTATTAGCTGGATAATAAACGCTGACCTGAGGCATTATCCCTAAGATCCTTTCTTTTAGCTCTTTATCAAAACCATTCATTACCGACAGTACGGTAATCAACAATGCAACGCCTAAAACAATACCGGTCATTGCAATTCCAGAAATAAACGACACCGAGCGACTGCGCTTTTTCGACAAGGTGTAACGCAACCCAATGAATAAGCTGAACGGCTGCAGCATTATTTAGTCACCGCATCAAAACTTTGAGGTTGTTGAATACTGTTTAATCGACCTTTACTTAGCTCTAAGACACGATCCATAGTATGAGCTAATTTTTGATCGTGGGTAACAATAATGAAACTCAGCTCGTATTCTCGATTAAGTTCCCACATTAGCTTTTGAACAGACTCGCCGGTGTCTTGATCGAGATTACCAGTGGGTTCATCCATTAATACACAAGCGGGCCTTGCAACCATGGCTCGAGCGATGGCAACGCGCTGGCGTTCACCGCCTGAGAGCTCTGCGGGCTTGTGCTCGAGACGATTTTTTAAACCGACTCTCGACAGTATGTCGGTAGCTCTACGCGCTGACTCAGCCACAGAACAATTACCGATTAAAAGTGGCATAGCAACGTTTTCTAAGGCGGTAAATTCACCGAGGAGATGATGAAATTGATAAACAAAGCCCAGGTAACGATTGCGCAATTTACCTCGATCGTTTGCATTTAAGGTAGCTAAATTTTGATTCCCTATAATAACATTGCCACGACTTGGTGAATCGAGCCCACCCAATAAGTTGAGCAGAGTACTTTTACCACAACCGGAGCTGCCAACAATCGCAATACGCTCGCCCTTCTCAACACTCAACGTAATATCTTTTAAAACCTCGATAGGATTGGGACCCTCTGCGTAACTTTTACTCAAAGAACTGCAAGCAATAACAATTGCTTTACTCATAAGCATTTCCTTTTAAAAAATTTAACTCGGTCAATAGTCAACACACTTTATATACTGACCCGCGGTACAAACTATTCGTAGCGTAACACTTCAGCAGGCTCAACTTGGGTCGCTCTGAAAGCTGGGTACAAGGTCGCCAAAATACTTAGTATAAAACCGACGCTACAGACTATAGCAACATCTTTCATTAGCAGTTGGGAAGGTATTTGACTAATAAAATATATACTTGGATCAAATAAAGAGAGCCCGATTAATGCTTGTAATGCGTCGATCACCGCCGTGATATTAATAGCTAAAAGACAGCCCGTCAGACTGCCAATTAAGATTCCAATCAAACCGATCGCGCTTCCTTGAATCACAAATATAGCCATAATTTGTCGAGTGGTCATGCCTAGAGTTCTTAACACAGCTATATCGCTACGCTTGTCTGAGACCATAAGCACTAAACTGGTCACAATATTTAAAGCGGCCACCGCAATAATGATCATTAACAGCAGCATTACCATTCTTTTTTCTAATTGAATGGCTTGAAATAAGCCACCTTGTGTTTGACTCCAATCTTTCACCTCAAAATTTTGACCCAGTTTATCGGGTAATGGTCTAACTGTGGCGGCAGCTTGATAGACATCATCTGTTTTAATGCGCAAGCCTTGGACCGCTGAGCCATAGCGAAATAAGCGTTGTGCATCGCTTAGGTGAATCAACGCCAACGATTGATCAACTTGTGCACCGACCTCAAATATCCCCGCCACCTTGAAGCGTTTCGATCGTGGAAACAGACCCGCAGGTGTGATTGAAACGGCAGGTAATGTCATAATAACGGTGTCTTCGAGACCCACATTTAATTGCCTGGCAACTTGGCTACCCAAAATAATAGAGAACTGTTTCGGCTTAAGTACAAACAAAGAAGCACTCAGCATATGGTCACTAATGCTGGAGACAGTCACCTCCGAGCTAGGTAGGACCCCCTGAAGCTCTACCCCTTGAACACTAAAATCACTCGACAACATTACAAAGCCTGAAATATAAGGCGCTATTGATATTACATTTGCCTGTGTAATAATTTTATCGCCCGTTAGCTGCCAATCCGG
>JBLIME010000177.1:0-5478 GCA_047638515.1 Pseudohongiellaceae bacterium | reverse complement strand
TTATCATGGATAGACGTTTGACTATAAAAAGTACTGGCAATCTATTTCTACTAGGTAAAATACCTATCGTGAAAGCATTCATATTTCACTTCAATTTAAGGTCAGGGTAAAGGTGAGAACACCATTAATAACAGTCCAGGGCTATGAAGAATTGAAGCTAGAGCTTGATCAGCTTTGGCTAGTAGAGCGCCCAGCGGTGACTAAGATCGTTTCTTGGGCTGCTAGTCTTGGTGATCGAAGCGAGAACGCAGATTACCAATACAATAAAAAGCGGCTTCGTGAGATAGATCGTAGAATTCGGTACCTGAGAAAATGTCTAGAAAACTTAAAAATTATTGAGTACCGTGCCGAGCAAGAAGGCAAAGTTTTTTTCGGTGCATGGGTAGAGATCGAAAATGAGGACGGTAATATCCTTACGTTTAAAATTGTTGGGTATGATGAGATTTTCAACCGAAAAGACTACATATCTATTGATTCGCCGATGGCTCGAGCGTTACTGAAGAAAGAAGTCGGCGATGAGGTAGAGGTTAAGACTGAGCTGGCGACAGTACGGTGGTGCATCAACTCAATCATTTATGAAAAATAGTATAGATACTACTTTTTATCTGAACAAAATCAATAGTCTTACAAGCAATAGTATGAAAGCGGGCGTCGTGCACATCGTTCGTCACCTGTGGGCGCTCTATCTTCTACAGCTCTTTAAGTTCTTCAGTCAACGTTTGGGCGCCGGCCTCGTTCAGATAAGGTGAGCTTTTTTCACGGAGCGGTCGCCAGCGCCCTATTAGTTGTTATCCCTGTTGTGGCTTGACCGATACGGGTTTGCCTTGATACTTTTGATCATTTCTGCATCTACAAAAGGCACCGTCAGTAAAGGTGTGGTGAGTTGACTGTTGGAGACGTCGAGTTTAAAAACGTCGGCATAAAAAGCATATTCGCTATCGATCGCGCACTGAATGTTATCTGCTTGTCGAAATCCATGTCCCTCGTTTTTGAAGGTGACATAGGCCACTGGGATGCCTTGCTCGTAGAGTGAGATCACCATCGTCTCGGCCTGGTTAGGGGGCACTACCTTGTCCTCTAAGCCCTGTAAAAAAATAACGGGGCAATTAAGTTGCTCGACAGAGTTAATCGGCGAGCGCTCGGCATAGAGAGCTTTTGTCTCGGGATAGGGGCCAATAAGTTGATCGAGATAGCGCGATTCAAATTTATGAGTGTCGCTAGCGAGCAAACTAAGGTCGCCAATGCCATAAAGGCTAGCACCCGCTTTAAAAGTATTTTTAAAGGTCAGTGCGGCAAGTACCGAATATCCTCCGGCGCTACTACCGCGTACGGCCAGTTTTTCTGGATCAGCTAGACCCTGTGCGCTTATAAAAGCCGCCCCTGCACAAATATCCTCGACATCAACGAGGCCCCATTGCGCTTTTAGGCGATCTCTATAGCGGCGGCCATAGCCAGTGCTACCGCTATAGTTAATGTCAAAAACAGCAAAGCCGCGACTCGTCCAGTACTGTATTTTCAGGTTGAGTGCACTGTTGGTGGAGCCTGTCGGCCCGCCATGGCACATAACGAGTAGCGGTGGCTTTGAGGCTGGGGGCGCAGTGTATTGACTGTTATGGGGGGCGTAGTAAAAGCCATGCACTTCTTGTGTTTTGTCATTGCAAAAGCTTGTCGCTAAGGGTCGGCTAAACTCTGAGGCCGCTATTGCCAATTCGCCACTTGTTCTTATAGTCTGTAATTGATGGTCATGCCATCGCACAATACTATCGAGCTGGTCGAAATCGCTCGCTATAAAAATGGCCGATGCGCCTGCACCATCGGCATTGACTGAGCGCATAGAGCTATAGGGTAGATCGAGTGTTTCAAGGTGATAAGTTAATAAGTTAATGATGGCAGCATACCAGCGGCCCTCTTGTGTATAGCAACAAAACAAATTAGCGCTATCAAGAAAACTATACGTCGACAGACCAAAAACCCATTGTGGTGTGGCAAATTCTGCCTCCATGGTATGAATTTTTTCACGCAAGTTTGAGCTTGGATTATAGCGCTCTAAATTCCACCAGTTGCTGCGGTCGGAGACAAAGAACAATTCACCCCCGGGGGACCATTGGGGTTGAAAGATTGATTCTCCAGTAGTGCTTTCATCCTCTAGAGTTTCAATGCCAATATCAACCTCTCCGCCGGCGACCTTGACCCGCTTATCTATTAAGCCTTCGGCACTTATTTGCGCGAGCCAGCACTCGCTTGCATCCCACGGCATATTGGGATGGCACCAGGTGAGCCAACTAATGTAGTCACCACCGGGAGCAATGCGAGGGTTTGAGTAAAAATCGTTGCCGGAGATGAGCACCTTGAAAGCGGACGTTGATGAGCCGTCTAATTGCAGCGCAACGATACAGTTTTCAGGTTCTTGGCTAGTTTCTTTATGTATTTCACAAACACAAATGAGTTGTTGGCGCTGTTCATCAATACAAAAGTCAGCGTAACGATAAGCCCCTTCAGGGCTCAGTGCTTCTGGTTGTTCTGTTCGATTATATTCACTGCCAAGATCTTTCAAGCTGTTGCCAGCGGTTTTATCCGGGTTAGCTAAGGTCTTAGGTAACCCGCATCGGTAAACACGCTGATCACTATCGTTGGTGAAGTAGGCGTACTTATTATGAATGCAGTAGCTGCCACCACCATACTCATGAATGCGCGTGCGCACGTTCATCGTTGTTGGGGTAACGGCAATAATATTCCCCGACTGATCTTTGCACATGATAATTGTGCGGCCCTTGTTTTCGGGGTTAGACTCTAGCCAATAGCAGCTGCCGTCGACGAGCTTGGGTTCGTTGAGTTGGCTCAAGCCCTGGGTCAGTGTTTGGCTGGTTATTGTTGAAGGCCAGGCTCCATAGGGTAGTGCTTGCTTTGTCGTCATATAGATTGTTTAATCTTCATCAATTTAAAGTGTCTTTTTGAGGAGTGTTATCTTGTCTTTTTTCAGCGCCAAAAGCGAACTAAAGGACCCGCGGGTATTGCCTAAGGGCGCCAGTGCGCGGGGTCAACTGTCTGTCCTTCACCGTAATGTTATTGGTGAGTAACATCGCTCAGTGCCACAAAAAAGCTAATTATTTATGTCTAGGCCGATGATTATGTCACTTGAATCTTTCATGCAGCAAGCATTAAGTCATCAGCCCATTAAAGGACGCCTGCTAGTGGCTTACAGCGGTGGGTTAGACTCAACCGTCCTACTGTATTTAATGGCTCAAGCCAAACGTGAACTTAAGTTATCAGCGTCAATAATCGCTGTGCATGTCAATCACCAGTTATCTGTCGATGCCAATCGCTGGGAGCGTCATTGTGAGAGTGTCTGTGGGCGCTTACAGATAGATTACCGCAGCGCGCGCGTCGACATCAATAAGAACGGAAAAGGTTTAGAGGCTGCAGCTCGAGAGGCTCGCTACAAGGTATTTGAAGCTTTTATAGAGCCAAAGGATATCTTGCTGATGGCACATCATCGCAATGACCAGGCTGAGACATTTTTGTTGCGCTTAATGCGTGGTGCCGGTGTTCTAGGTTTATCAGCTATGCCGGTCGAGCGCGCCTTGGGGACCGGTCAGATATGGCGTCCTCTATTAAACGTCAGCCGCGATGAGTTGGAGGCCTATGCCAACAAAAACAAATTACAGTGGGTTGAAGATGATAGCAATGTATCGCTTAATTTCGATCGAAATTTTTTACGACATAAGATAATACCGACCTTGTTATCGCGTTGGCCTCATGCCATTAAACAGTTACAGTCAACGACTGCTCGCCTCGAGGAGACACAGCAACTGTTAAATGATCTAGCCGCCATTGATTTTCAGGATCTCGACGAGCGTGCTGAGCGCTATGGGTATAGTATCGATTATCATAGATGTGCATTATTAAGTGCTGGGCGTATTGCTAACCTAATGAGGTATTGGTGCCAACAAAAGGGTCTTATGAGACCTAACCGCAATCAGTTATTGCAAATACAGACACAGTTTTTTGGCGCCGGCGTGCACTTAAGCTCGGCGTTAGTTGCCTGGGGTGCCTGCGAGTGTAGGTTGTTCAATAATCGGTTTTATTTGATGCCATCATTGCCATCCTTTAGCGCAGCCACTAGACAGATAACAGTCGGTGAAGATCATAAAGTTAATCTGGGTGAGGCGGGTGAACTCGTTTTTAATGACGTTATGATTAAGACTCAAAACATATCAATTCGATGGCGACAAGGTGGCGAGCGCTGTAGGCCTATCGATAGACAGCATTCACAAACCGTCAAAAAGTTATTGCAAGAGCATCACTTAGAAACTTGGCTGCGTGATAGAGTGCCTCTAGTCTACTGCGATGAGCAACTAGTCGCCGTGGCTGATTTATGGTTGTGTGAAGAGATCGCTAACCACGTCAATATCGAAAATAAACAAGAGCTAGCTGGCAGTCCATCTAAAGGCGCGGCAGCTCAGCAATTATCGGCTAAAAACTTATTGGTTTGGTCGCTGTGACAACTATTTAATGGAGAGATAATAATGCCAAAGATTTTAGCGTTTTCGGGTAGCGCACGAAAATCATCGTTCAATCAAAAATTAGTGGCGATTGCCGCCGAAGGCGCAAGCGCCGCAGGTGCTGATATTACGCTTATTAATTTAGCCGATTACCCAATGCCAATTTTTGATGAGGATTTAGAGGCAAGCGAGGGTATGCCCGCAGCAGCTAGAGCCTTTAAACAGCTGCTTATCGACCACGATGGTCTGCTAATAGCTTCGCCAGAGTACAACAGCGCTTTTTCACCACTGCTTAAAAACGCTATTGATTGGGCGACACGCCCCTTTGGGCCGGGCATCAAATCAGCTCCGCCATTTGCAGAAAAACACGCTGTAATTATGGCAACTTCACCAGGTGCGTTGGGTGGTCTTCGGGGTTTAGTTTTTTTACGGTTGATGCTCAGTAATATCGGCGTCACTGTGTTACCAGGTCAGCAAGCACTGCCTTATGCTGGGAAGATGTTTAATGCAGATGACTCACTAAATGATGAACAGATTGAGCAGCAAGTAATGGGTTTAGGCGAAGCCTTAACGCGAACGCTCATGAAAAAATAAAGCCCACTCGCTGGCTTCGATTTGGTTAAAGGATGTTAAATCGTTGCAGCGCTAAGTCGCCTCACTTTAAAAATTATTGCTATGCCGAGGCTTGGCTCTAACATACCTGAGAGCATTTTTTTAAGGTACAGCCCAAGCGGCGATTACAGATAAGCGCTTAGCGTTCGTGCCAATATGTTTATGAAAAAAGGTAGTGTCAAACCGCAGCAGCTAAGCGCTCATTAACAATTGTGGTACGACAACCGTCAGCGACGGTGGTTCTGGCTTCTGGGGTGGCGAGCATTAACGATGCCATTATCTCACCTTCAAAGATATCATCCTGGGACTGACTAGGTAGTTAGAGTCGTTGCTCGTCCCCTAGCAGCCGTAGTGGTGGTTTGAA
>JBLIME010000176.1:0-5603 GCA_047638515.1 Pseudohongiellaceae bacterium | reverse complement strand
TTAAGGGATGCCGATGGCAGCATACCAATGGAACCCGTCAACATCGCGGCACAGTCTGACAAAATATCACCGAATAAATTACTGGTAACCATTACATCAAATTGTTTAGGAGCTCGCACCAGCTGCATGGCCGCATTGTCGACATACAAGTGCTCTAAACTCACATCGCTATAATCTTTTGCAATGCGCTCCATTACCTCGCGCCAGAGACCAGAAACGTCTAATACATTGGCCTTGTCAACAGAACACAGGCGCTTATCGCGCTTGCGTGCAATTTCAAAGGCATTGCGACCAATACGTTCAATCTCGCTCTCACTATAAACCATGGTGTTGAAACCTTGGCGCTCGCCATTAACGAGAGTGCGGATTCCCCGTGGCTCGCCAAAATAGATCCCACCCGTGAGTTCGCGTACAATCATTAAATCCAGATCGGCCACTAATTCTTTTTTTAATGATGATGCATCAGCCAACTGAGGATACAAGATAGCGGGACGCAAATTAGAAAATAAATCTAATTCTGCACGAATTTTTAGTAGGCCTTTTTCGGGTCGAACGGCACGATCGAGAGTGTCCCATTGAGGGCCACCAACGGCCCCTAATAAAATAGCGTCGCTGTTTTTTGCAATGTCGATCGTCGCATCGGTCAAGGGCACACCGTGGGCATCAATGGAGCAACCACCAATCAAACCTTCTTGATACTCTAACCCCAAGGACATTTTTCGATTAAGACATGCAATCACTTTTTTGGCCTCGGCCACGATCTCTGGCCCAATGCCATCACCAGCCAGTAACAATAATCTCTTAGACCTTGTCATTTAATATACTACCTCGGAAGTTAGTCAAGCTTTACCGGGAGTTGCGCCCGCTTGAATAGAAATATTTACATCAGTTGAATAAGACGAGCAACAGGTATATTCAGCTGATGGCTTAAGAAAGCACCTAGCTGAGGAAAGCCTACTTGATCGAATCAAACAACCAAGGCGCTGCCGCACGGCGCTTTTGTTCATAGGCTTTAATAAAATCAGCATCTTCTAATGTCAGGTCGATATCATCTAGGCCGTCTAAAAGGCAGTGACGACGAAACTTGTCGACTTCAAAAGAAAAACTCTCGCCAGCAGGTGTCATAACGACTTGTGCATACAAATCAATGGTTAATTGATAACCCTCACAGGCGTACATCTCTGCGAACAGCTGATCGATAATCGATTCATCTAATATCACGGGTAACAAACCATTTTTAAATGAGTTGTTATAGAAAATATCCGCATAGCTCGATGCTATCACTGCGCGAAAACCATAGTCATCTAAGGCCCATGGCGCATGCTCTCGGCTTGAACCACAGCCAAAATTTTCGCGCGCTATCAACACCGATGCACCTTGATAGCGTTCGAAGTTCAGCGGAAACTCAGGATTTAACGGACGTCCCTCACAAGACTGATCTGGTTGCCCCTCATCTAAATAGCGTATTTGATCGAATAAATTCTTGCCGAAGCCACTGCGTTTAATCGATTTTAAAAACTGCTTAGGGATAATCATGTCGGTATCGACATTGGCACGGTCCATTGGCGCCGCGACACCTGTCATTTTTGTAAATGCCTTCATCTTACTTCTCCAACTCAAATTGTCTTACATCAACAAAATGGCCTGCAATTGCCGCCGCTGCTGCCATCTCCGGACTCACCAAATGAGTGCGACCACCATAGCCCTGTCGGCCTTCAAAATTACGATTAGATGTGGATGCACAATGCTCACCCACACCTAATTTATCCGCATTCATCGCCAGACACATAGAGCAACCTGGCTCGCGCCATTCAAGTCCCGCCTCAATAAATATCTTGTCTAAGCCCTCGGCCTCCGCCTGTTCTTTGACCAAACCTGAGCCTGGAACAACGATAGCCTCTTTAATACTTGGGGCTTTTTTACGGCCCTTAACAACTGCAGCCGCTGCGCGCATATCTTCAATACGTGAGTTCGTACAGGAGCCTATAAAGACACGATCGAGATAAATGTCAGTGATTTTTTGGCCTGCGGTCAACCCCATATACACTAGCGCGCGCTCCATACCTGCGCGCTTAAGCACGTCGGGTTCGGCGGCGGGATTAGGCACAGAGGCACTGACATCGACCACCATCTCAGGTGATGTGCCCCAACTTACTTGTGGGTCGATAGCTGACCCGTCGAGTATAACAACCTTGTCAAATACAGCATCATCATCACTCACCAATAATTGCCACTGTGCGACCGCAGCCTCCCAATGCGCAGCCTTAGGCGCAAAGTCTCGACCTTTTACATAGCTGATAGTGATATCATCAACGGCTATCATACCAGCACGCGCACCCGCTTCAATGGCCATATTACAGACGGTCATGCGTCCTTCCATGGACATATCGCGGAACACCTGACCACCAAACTCAAGCGCATAACCATTGCCACCGGCTGTACCAATTTTTGCAATGATCGCTAACACTACATCTTTGGGAGTGATGCCACGACCTAACTGACCGTCAACGGTCACCAACATATTTTTCATTTTCTTGGCTACTAAGCATTGAGTGGCCAAGACATGTTCAACTTCGCTAGTGCCAATACCATGAGCTAACGCGCCTAAGGCGCCGTTGGTGGCCGTGTGCGAATCACCACAAACGACAGTCATTCCCGGTAGGCAAGCACCCGACTCAGGACCAATAACATGCACAATACCTTGGCGGCGATCATTCATTTTATACTCGGTAATGCCAAAGCTATCGCAGTTATCATCAAGTGTTTTAACTTGAATTTTAGAGACCGCATCTTTGATTCCATCAATACCCGAAGCGCGCTCTTTAGTGGTTGTCGGGACGTTATGATCAGGTGTTGCCAAGATACTATCAACACGCCAAACGGGCCGGTTAGCGAGACGTAAACCTTCGAAAGCTTGTGGGCTTGTGACCTCGTGGACGATATGACGATCGATGTAAATAAGAGCCGAGCCATCATCGCGCTGCTTAACTAAATGTGAGTCCCATAATTTGTCGTAAAGGGTTTTTCCAGCCATAAGATCATCTTCCCGTTAACTAAATTTCAACTGTCCAAAAAAGCTAAAGCCACCGTTTCAACTGTCACTTTGCATATTATTTTGTGCTCATGAATCAATAATACGCCGAGCAAAGACATAAAACAAATTCATATTATTACTTGTTTACATTCCAATTAGGAATGAATAGTATTTATGGATGGATATTCAACTATTAACAGCTTTTGTCACCATTGCCCAGCTTGGTTCTTTTTCTGCCGCTGCTCAGCGCTTGCACTTAACCCAGTCAGCTATTAGTAAGCGCATTGCCTTATTGGAAGTTCAGGTAACTCAACCACTGTTTGATCGAGTGGGTCGCAGCGTTCAATTGACGGAAGCAGGCTTAGCTTTGGTGCCAAGAGCTAAGCGAATTTTACAAGAAATAGAAGACACACAACAATTTATGAATGACATACGCGGGCGCGTATCAGGGCCATTGCGCATTGCAACAAGCCATCATATAGGCCTGCATCGGCTACCGCCTCTGTTAAAAACCTTTAGCGAACAGTATCCTGAGGTTCATTTACAACTCACTTTTATTGATTCAGAACAGGCCATTAACGCTATCTTACAGGGCGAGTTTGAACTGGCTTTAATCACTCTGCCAAAAACCACCTTAGACAACACCGCTGACAATATTCAACGCCATCATTTGTGGCAGGACCCCATGGAGTTTGTCGTCAACAACAATCACCCCCTCAGCTTCAAGCAAATAATAAGGCTCGGCGACCTAGCCGCTTATCCCGCCATACTACCCGACAGAAACACTTACACGACCGAGCTGATACAGCAGTTATTTACCCAAGAAAAACAACTGTTAAACATATCAATGACAACAAATCATCTAGATGCGATTAAAATGATGATTTCTGTGGGCTTGGGCTGGAGCGTGTTGCCGGAGACCTTGTTAGGTGACCATGTTACACGCTTAGACGTGGCAGGACTGAAACTCACTCGGCAACTAGGTTGCATTCATCACCGAGCACGGACCTTATCTAATGCTGCCAGAACCATGCTTGAGCATTTGCGCTAATGACTAAAGTGCACTGAATATTTTAGCTAAAAAATTAGATCTTTTTTAAATCGTAAAAAAGTCTGCCTATCCCCATGGCGATTAGACAGACTTTTCACCTCAGACTTTATGCGCTGTTGTTATCTTGTTTAGTTACACTAATCGACCACTTACTGCACTGAACACCGCATTAATCTCTATTGATCAATTCATAGCAGCGATATAAGCTAGATTAAATTTAGGACTTGTCTCACTGAGAAAATCCTATCGAGACGAGTAAAAATTGAAATATGATATTATCCACATGCACCATAGAACAACAAACACGGCAATGGCTTGAAGAGGTCGTTATTGGTTTGCAGCTATGTCCCTTTGCAAAAGCACCTTTTCAAAAAAATCAGATTCGTTTTTTAGTGAGTCAAGC
Source organism: Pseudohongiellaceae bacterium (assembly GCA_047638515.1). Lineage (GTDB taxonomy): Bacteria > Pseudomonadota > Gammaproteobacteria > Pseudomonadales > Cellvibrionaceae > CANLBN01. Next base: position 1,115 of record JBLIME010000176.1, on the reverse strand, counting down.
TAATAGCGAAGAAGAATTAATACAAGAACTTATAGCAGAATGCCAAATTCTAGACGCAAACACTCATATCGAGACAACGCTGATTATTTGCGCCAACTTATTGGATGATTTCTTTGACTTTTGCCAATTTTTAAATTGGGCAGAAAGTACCTTAAAAAAAAACCAGTGGCGGGGAATTTATCAACTAGCTAACTTCCATCCGCATTATATGTTTAATGGCTGCGCATATAACGATTTACAAAATTTTACCAATCGCGCGCCCTTTCCTATTCTGCATCTGCTGCGCGAAGAAAATATCTCTTCAATGTTAGCAAAATATCCAGAACCTGAGCTAATTCCCCAAAGGAATGTAGCAAGAATGCAGCAGTTAAGCATCGATGAACAGCAGCGATACTTTGCCTATCTTTTTAAAAATATCGATAACTAGACAACTTTTAATCGATAAGGTTTAACGATGACGATGCAACAAATAGCTAGCTATCATCTCAAATCAGTAGCGACTAATTGGCACGAACGGCTCGAGTATTGGCCAGTCACGCAATTGCTTAACTGCCTCTGCACGCGTTATCGAAATTGGCATCGTTGAACTAACCACACTTAAATAGTACTCCAAAATTAACGCTTCATTTTGTGCATGCGCCTTATATAAAGACGAGACGACAGACTGCTTTATTTCGGCAGTGGTAAAACTCGCTATCGCATCGGCAACCTTATTAGTCTCTTCTTGAGTAAGACTCAAATCGCGCTTATGTAAATGAATGTCGACCATACCAGCACGATCAACCACTTGTACTTGCCTAATAACACAGCTAAAAGCATCAAATACCGGATGGGCACTGATAGAGACAAACATTAGGCAAACAAGTAGATACTGCATCGGTATTTTGAGCCCTCAGCTATAACAGTGACTGCAAAATGTATACTGACACCATAACTTACATGACGAACAGGCCGTAAAGCTGGGCGAAGCTTGTTGCTAACTAGTGATTCGCGAAGAACTCGATGACATTGTTTTGTACGTTTACTGTCGCTTCGTGGGTGTTAGGCAAAAATCAGAGGGGGGGAGTTAAATACCAGCAAAAAGTTAGCACGAAATGTGAGGGGGAACCACTATC
>JBLIME010000175.1:0-5614 GCA_047638515.1 Pseudohongiellaceae bacterium | reverse complement strand
GATCGGGTTGGTCGACACACAACAACTCTATCGTCCGATAAGCGCGCGAGTTAATAGCCTCAAGCGGAGACAACAGCTTCGCCACAAATGCTCAGCAGATAACTGTTGGTTGTCGCGCGCGCTAAAGAAATGTTCAAAATCTTATACGGGCACTCATTACAAAGCTGATGACCATCGGTATAAGATTACCGTGAAATTTCTGATGTATGTTCTTGAAAGTGGTTGTGTTGCTTGTATTAATATCTTATAATCCGCGACCTCATTTTTGACCACGATTTATCAAAAACGGCTCGAGTTCAACGAATGCTTAACTAACTTTATGTCTAGTCTTTTAAGAAAACATTTAGTTAAATTAAGCTACTTAGCGTCGTCCATACCCTTATGGAGCATCATAATATGTACGCAGTAATTAAATCAGGCGGTAAACAGCACCGCGTTGTTGAGGGCGAGACCCTCAAAGTAGAAAAAATTGAAGTTGCAACTGGTGGTACTATTCAGTTTGACGAAGTGTTACTGGTCACTGCGGGCGACGATATCAATATCGGTACCCCTTTTGTATCCGGCGCCGCCGTTAAAGCCGAAATTATTGCCCACGGTCGTGGCGATAAAGTTCGCATTATCAAGTTTCGTCGACGTAAACACTCCATGACTCGTCAGGGTCATCGTCAGTGGTTTACAGAAATTAAAATTACCGAGATTTTAGCGACAGGTGCGAAAGCAGCACCCGCTAAACAAACGGCTGCAAAACCCAAGGTCGATGATAAGCCAAAAACGACAGCTAATGGAGTTGACGATTTAGGTAAGTTATCGGGTGTTGGTCCAGTGATTGTTAAGAAACTCAACGAAAATGGCATTACGGCTTTTGCACAAATCGCTGCATGGACCCCAGAACAGGTCGCCGAATTGGACGAGAAACTTAATTTTAAAGGTCGTATTGAGCGTGATGGTTGGATCGCTCAAGCTACAGAATTTATGAAAGGGGAGTAGTAACTCATGGCGCATAAGAAAGCTGGTGGTAGTACTAATAACGGTCGCGATTCACAAAGTAAACGCTTAGGCGTTAAGCGTTTCGGCGGCCAAGCAGTAATTTCAGGTAATATTTTGATTCGTCAGCGTGGTACCAAGGTTCATCCCGGTCTCAACGTCGGTATCGGTAAAGATCATACGATATTCGCTAAAGCTGATGGCGTGGTTAAGTTTGAAGTTAAAGGTCCTAAGAATCGTCAGTTCATTAATGTGGTTTCTGCCTAGTTAATAAGTTGAAGGATTGATCTACTTCTAAAAGCCTCGTTCTAGACGAGGCTTTTTTATTTGTGTCAACAATGGCTGGGCGATCGTGACTTAAGTTACCGATGTCTAGTAGTGTTATTCAGAAGTGTCGTTAATTGTGCGCAAGCACCGAGTTATGCATCATGAAATTTGTAGATGAAGCAAAAATTGCCGTCTTCGCGGGTGACGGTGGCAATGGTTGCTTAAGCTTTCGCCGCGAAAAATACATTGCCCAAGGTGGCCCAGACGGCGGCGATGGTGGCGACGGTGGCAGTGTTTATCTGCAGGGCGATAACGATCTCAATACGCTAATTGATTTTCGTTATCAGCCAAAATATCGGGCAAAAATAGGTCAAACAGGCAGTGGTAAAGGCTGTACAGGTCCAAAGGGCGACGACCTGATTTTGAAGGTGCCCGTGGGCACATCCGTGCACGACATTAAAACTGGAGAACTGCTAGGTGATATCACCACAGATGGTCATCTACTGTTGGTGTCTCAAGGCGGTTTTCACGGTCTTGGCAATATTCGTTATAAATCGAGTGTCAATCGTGCACCGCGACAAACTTCGGCAGGTTCTGAGGGTGAACATCGCGACTTAAAATTAGAGCTTAAAGTACTGGCCGACGTTGGTTTGCTGGGCCTGCCAAACGCGGGTAAATCAACCTTTATACGCTCGGTGTCTGCAGCTAAACCCAAGGTTGCCGATTATCCATTCACCACGTTGATACCTAATTTAGGTGTCGTGAGTGTTCAGCAGCACCGCAGCTTTGTGGTGGCCGATATCCCCGGATTAATTGGTGGTGCATCTGAGGGCGCAGGACTCGGTATCCGCTTTCTAAAACATCTGACACGTTGTCGTATTCTGTTGCACCTAGTTGACATGACACCGATGGATGGTTCGGATCCCGTTGAAAATATGCTCAGTATTACGCAAGAGCTAGAAAAGTTTAGCCCAACGTTAGCGGGCCGCGAAATTTGGTTAGTGCTTAACAAAATTGACATGGTTTCTGACGACGTTCAAGAGCGCTGTCGCGAGGTGGTTGAGCAGCTAGGCTGGCAAGGATTCTCTTTCAATATATCTGCTATTGCAAAGACCGGCACAAACATCTTATGTCAAAAGCTTATGGAGCGATTAGAAGCCATTAAAGCTGCAGAGACGCTTAATCCAGAGCTAGCCGAGCAGGAAGTGGCCGAGCAACACCAGATGCAGCAGGAAGCACGTGCACGTATTGAAGCGTTGCGCGACAGATATAAAGCCGACCGATTGGCCGCTAAAGGTCAAGCCTCTGACGACGACATTGATGATGACGACGAAGATGTTGAAGTAGTCTATGCAGAGTAGTCAGTATAAAAGATACGAATCGCTGCTCACGTTTTGTATCTTTTTTATGATCAATCAACCTGCGGTTAGCATCAGTAAAAAAATTAAGTAAAATTACGCTTAAAAAATAAAGTTAGCCAGCTACATTCACGTAACTTACCGCCATGCAAACATCGCAGAGAATACAAATAAAAAACGCCCAGCGTTGGGTGATAAAAATTGGTAGTTCATCGCTCACCAATAACGGTCGCGGCCTAGATCTGGTCGCTATTGCCGCGTGGGTTCGTCAAATTGCCAACCTGCGCAAGCGTCACATCGAAGTGGTACTGGTTTCCTCGGGCGCAATCGCTGAGGGTATGACACGCTTGGGTTGGGCTACCCGGCCATCGTCCGTTCACGAGTTGCAAGCAGCGGCAGCCATCGGCCAGATGGGTCTGGTGCAAGCCTATGAAGAAGCCTTTGGGCGCTTCGATCTCCACGCTGCGCAAATTCTAGTAGATCACGATGATCTATCAAACAGAGAGCGCTACCTCAATGCGCGCGCCACTCTAAAAACATTGATCTCCCTTGGCGTTATCCCTATCGTCAATGAAAATGACACCGTTGTCACCGATGAAATTCGCTTTGGCGATAACGATACCTTAGCCGCTCTGGTGGCAAATCTAGTCGAGGCCGATGTGTTAGTTTTATTAACGGATCAAGAAGGTTTATTTACCGCCGATCCGCGCCATAATAACGGTGCAGTGCTTATCGATAATATTAATGCTCGAAACACTACTCTCGATGCAATGGTCAGTGGTGCCGGTAGCCTTGGCCGCGGCGGCATGGTCACAAAGCTACGCGCAGCTCGCTTGGCTGCTCGCTCGGGAACACAAACTGTTATTGCCAACGGCAGCCTTGATAATGTCATTTGCAGGCTTGCTCAAGGCGAGGCAATAGGATCGCTTTTGTTAGCTGATCAACAACCACAGGCAGCGCGAAAACGCTGGTTAGCTGGGCGGCTTCAGTGTCGTGGTGAGTTGATTTTAGATGAGGGTGCCGTAAGCGTATTAATGCAGTCGGGCCGGAGTCTTCTGTCTGTAGGCATTGCCTCGGTTACCGGCAATTTTACCCGTGGTGATCTGGTTAGTTGTAAAAATGCACAAGGCCAAGAAATCGCTCGTGGTCTTGCTAACTACAACAGCCAAGAGGCACAAAAAATTCTGCGACAAGCTAGTGATAAAATTGAGGCGATACTGGGTTATAAAAATGAAGATGAGATGATCCATCGCGATAATCTGGTGCTTGTCAGCTAGGTCGCATATTTTTGATAGAGTGAACAATTAGTCACTATGATCGAATAATATTACAAGAGCTATTATTAAGAGTCAGTTTTTATGAGCATTATCAAACCCCACATTTCAGCGATGTCTGCTTACAAGCCGCCACTAGAGGGGCGCAATCCCAAAGCTTATACTCTACTCGATTTTAATGAGCGCACAGTACCCGTCAGTCAACCGATTATAGATGCTCTGCAGGCCTTTATTGGCGATGGTCGCTTACAGCAATATCCCGCCTACGGCGACATTGTCGAGCGCCTAGCCGATTATGCGGAAGTCACCTCTCATCAAGTGATGATCACCAATGGCTCTGACCAAGGCATTGACCTTATCTTTAGAGCAGTGGCGAAGACCAAGGCAGAGGCAATTATACCCGCCCCAACTTTTGCTATGTACCAGCAGTGTGCCAATGTTGAGGCTATGCGTATTATTGAGCCGCAATATACCAAAGAGCAGGGCTATCCTCTGCGCGAAGTGTTGGCAGCCATCACGCCCGATACGGCTATCATTGTTATCTCGAACCCCAACAACCCTTGCGGCACCCTAGTTACGAACGCGGTGGTTGAGCAAATCGCCAAAGCAGCCCCTCAAGCAGCCATCTTAGTCGACGAATGCTATTACGAGTACAGTGGCCAAAGCTCAGCTGAGCTGCTTGGTAAGCAAGACTGTAGCAATATCTTCATTACGCGTACCTTTTCTAAAACATGGGGTATTCCATCGCTGCGGTTTGGCTACATTTTAGCAAATGCCGATTATATTAACGCACTGTGTAATATTCGGGGCCCTTACGATATTAACCAACTGGCTGTCGTTGCCGCCAATGCTGCGCTCGATAATCCAGAGTATACGGAGCAGTATGTGAGAGAGGTTATGCATACAGCAAAGCCTCAATTCGAAGCGTGGCTCAGCAAAAATAACATCAGCTATTGGTCCAGTCAGGCCAACTATGTGTGGGCATTTTTCGACGATGCCCGCCTTATGGATGGATATTTGAAGCAAAACAATATTTTAGTGCGCGCTAAAGTATTAAACAGCGAAGTGGGCCTGCGCATAACTATTGGAACCGTTGAGCAAACTAACAATTTGATTGGCGTGTGTGAGCAATTTTTAAACTCAATGCTTAAAGGTAAATCGTAAAGTCAATGCCATCAAATAATAATGGCCAAACAACAAAATAAGCGAGCAGTCGGCAAGTAAACTACGTTAGAATAGATAACTGTTCTGAATGGGCGGAGAAAAACACAGAAGTATGAGTTGAAGAAAACGGGGGCGATTTGGATTCGACGCCGGTGACAAAACCCGAGGTGCATGTCGTGATGGTAGCCAATCACGTTAATCCAAAGCTGCAAATTTATAGTTGCAAATGATGCTAACTACAATGGTGAAGTACTAGCTGCGTAAGCAGTTTTTATAAAACCATTTCTAGAACTTCGGTTCTAGCGGTCCCCAACAAGATGCCTGTATCGCGTTGTTGACTGTCATATAGAACAGGATCGTTGCAGTGTATGCTTAGGGCACTGTTGCTAAATAAACTGAGTTCGCCAATTACGTCCTGCCCGTTGGTCTGTATGCGGTTAAATTAATTAACGGAATCTATGCATGTAGAGCCAAAGGCAGAGTGCTGACGGACGGGGGTTCAATTCCCCCCGCCTCCACCATATTTAAACACCACCAAGTACCATAAAATCCTACAGCCCCTTATAT
>JBLIME010000174.1:0-5704 GCA_047638515.1 Pseudohongiellaceae bacterium | reverse complement strand
AAATAGCGGTTAGAATAGTTAATAGAAAAAACATCGCCATGCGTTTGGCTCCACGTTTCATTTCTACGTGTCGCTCGCTCTCATCGAGAACAGGCCTATCGGTGGAGATGAAGAAGCTCATAATCGCAGCCGGGATCACAAAATTAACTACGGAGGGCAGAAATAAGACAAAAAACTGCTCGAATGGCACTAAGCCTTTTTGCCAAACCATCAAGGTGGTAATGTCACCAAAGGGACTAAACGCACCGCCAGCATTGGCGGCAACTACAATATTGATACAAGCAAGACTAATAAAATTCTTATTATTGGCCCCAACGGCGAGAACCACCGCGCACATGACCAATGCGGTTGTTAAATTATCGGCAATTGGAGAAATAAAGAAAGACAGCACACCTGTCGTCCAAAATAACTGTCGATAGTTTAAACCACGGGAGACTAGCCAGACACGCAACCAGTCGAACATCCTTCGCTCTTGCAATGCAGAAATATAGGTCATCGCTACGATCAAGAACAGTAATAACTCGGCGTACTCAAGAAGGTTGTGACGCAGGGCTTCACCAACAACCTTATCGTAGCCTAAGTTGGCATAATAAATAGCAATCAGCGTCCAGATAATACCCGCAGCTAATAACACTGGCTTTGACTTTCTCAGGTGTAAATACTCTTCAGCAATAACCAAAGCATAGGCGATCACAAAAACGATTAGGCAGATATAGCCAATAGAGGAGGTCGTCAGATCAAAAATCACTTCTTCAGTCCCGACTGTCGCAGTGGCGCCAAAAAGTAATGGCGAAAACATGGAAAGTGAGAAAACAGAAAACAATGAAGCTACGGTGCGGAGCATGGACTTGTCTCGTAAGAATTTGGCTGCGGGGTAACTAGCAGATCAGTAAAAGAGGTCATAAGAAAAAATTATTATACAAGAAAAACGAAGTGTATAAAAACTCCATTCGCCTAAGCATCTAGAATAATTTCAACAAAATACAGGTAAGTTGAGGCCAAGCAAGCATGCTGGGTCTTTTTTTGAAGAGTAAAATGACAAGCTAAAAATTTTTCAAATTACCTCATTCATCAACAAACTACTTAATCAATAATATCGCTGCTAACTCATCTTACGGTCGATATGTCACCAACAATCGAATCGCACTCACCATCGGTTTACACGAGGACTGCAACCCGTCGCGAACCGCTGAAAAATGGTTACGTAATTTATCGATGTCCTCATCAGTAATGTCACAGTTGCGCTGCTGCAGCTGGCTAAGTCGGGTAATCTCCAGTTGAGCACGTGAATTCAGTTGCTTCAGCGATGCCGTAATAATTACTTGTGTTTCAGCTTCGGCCAGTAGTTCTGCCTGATCAACTAGCTGAGATATTTGCGTTCTGTAATCACTGACCACTGCTTTACGTATTTTCTTATCGGCTGTCTCGACAAGCTTCATCAGCCTCTCAGAAGGTAGCGCTCCACTAATATTGTTCGCGTTATTTATAGTCACAACAACACGCAAACCAGATTGTGTTAAATAGGGCTGTATTTGGCCGGTATAGGTAGATTGGATCGACAAACTAAACAACACCTCGGCAAATAACATACCTGGCTTTAGACTTTTGTTTGGCAACAGGCCGATACTGGCCACCCCCAAATCTGACAGACTAATCATTTCGTGCAGCCCCTGCATTAGGGGATGGTCCCAAGTAATAAACTCAATGTCTTCACGGGAGGTGGCGGTGTTGCGATCAAAAGTAATCTCGCAGCCCTCAGCAGCAATACCCGGTATCATAGGGACTAACATCTGCTCTGAGGGCACGATTCGATAGCGGTTATCACCTAGGGGTTCGTAGTGAATATTTAACACATCGGTCATTTTCTCAAGCAATTGTTGCGGGTGGTTATCCACTTCCTGTCGCTGGATCATCGCCACCAAGTTTTTGGCATCGGGTTGGCGACAGCTATTCATTTCTAACAGACGATCGCGACCGCGCTCTAATTGTTGTAGCCAAGATTGCAGATGGCCGCGGACTTCAGGCTCAACAGCTGCTGGATTTTCACAATAGCTTGCGTACCACTGATCGTGAATTAAACCGGCAGCAGGGTTTATTTGCTCGATAGCGGATAAAATGCCGTGAAACCAATGCAGCCGCTGCTCGGCTAATGATGATTCAACACAAACGTGAATCTCGATATCTTGTGTCTGACCAATTCGATCGAGACGTCCGATACGTTGTTCGAGTACATCGGGGTGCTCGGGTAGATCCCAACAAATCAGGCGATGACAAAATTGAAAGTTACGTCCTTCACTGCCAATCTCTGAGCATAGTAATAGAGGCGCGCCCTCGTCGTCGCTGTCGGCAAAGTAAGCTGCAGCACGATCGCGTTCAACTAGAGTCATATCTTCATGAAAAATGGGGCAATCGATGCCGCTCTTACGGTACAAATATTCTTTTAACTCAAATACATCATCTTTATCGTGGGTAATTAATAATAATTTTTCGTCTTGATGACGCTTAACAAAACTCACTAACCATGCAAACTTTTCATCTTTGCCGTTAAGATGATGGGTCAATAATTTTCGCCGAGGAAATCCCGGAACTCCGTGACGCGTGTTGCGATAAACCATGCGACCCGTACCATAACTATCGAGTAATAGCTCGGTGAGCGCTTTTTTGGTGAAAGAGACTTCATCGAGGGAAAAAGTCTCACCGGGTAAAGAAACCTCGCCAGTGTTGACAGCACCGCTAAGATTAAGCGAGAAGTGCAGAGCAATTTTTGCTAGCTGCTCGTCACTTGCCACCGCATCTTTATGGTCATCATCGGTACTTAATAACTCTTGTAGGTCATCTGCCAGGTCTTGATAACTTTCGTAAGATGCTTGAAATTCCTCGAACGAATGAAACTTTTCCTTGTCCAGTAACTGCAAGCGCGAAAAATGACTTTGTAAGCCCAAACGCTCTGGCGTTGCCGACAATAACAACAAGTGCGTGGTATGCGCAGCTAACAATCGTAACTGATCATTTTGATGTGTCGACGATTGAGCATCCACTGATAATATTGTGCTTGCCGAGGCTTCTTCAGGCTGATACAAATTAAAGTGATGTGCCTCGTCGATAATCACCATATCCCAGTGATCAGCCGCGAGCGCGCGATCTTCATTTAAAAAGTCGTGCGAAGCAATAAATACGCGCGTATCATTCAAATCAATATCGGTGTCAATGTCGATGTCGGGATCACTGTAGCTATCGGTATCGATCAGACTACTAGTAATCGAAAAGCATCGTAGCATCTCGACAAACCACTGCACGCATAAAGCCTCTGGCACCAAAATAAGTACACGACCGGCGTGAGCCTGCAGTTGCAAGCGCTGCAAGATAAGGCCTGCCTCAATTGTTTTGCCTAAACCAACTTCATCCGCTAACAATACTCTTACTGGTAGACGACTGGTTGCAGACTGAGCAACATACAATTGATGAGGGGTGAGACTAATACGTGCACCTATTAAACCGATGACATCAGAACGTAACCACTGCTGATAAGCTCGCGACAACTGTTCGCGAACATTAAACCAGCTTGGCTTGTCGAGTTGTGCAGCTAACAATCTTTTTAAGGGATGATTGAGTTGTATACTGGCGGTTAGCTGCGTCTCAGGTATAGGATCACCTTTCTCGTTGATATAAATCAGCAGGTCATTTATATTTTCAACACGACTGACTCGATGGCTTTGACCATCTGCTGTCTCAATCAGCTCGCCCTCAGAAAATATGGCGCGAGTCAGTGGTGCATTTTTGATCGCATATTGGCGTTTATCGCCGGTTATAGGAAACTCCAGCGTAATACTACGACCTTCACATTCAACAACAATACCTAAACCTAATGAAGCATCTGTATCTACTAGCCAACGCTGGCCAACTTGGGGGGTTTCCATATATATTCGATTGTCTATAAAATAAAGAGGACTGTAGGAGTAGCGTCGGATGCCGCTTAACCCCATAAAATTTAGAAACTAGTTTATCAGAGTGGCAAGCACTTGTTAGGGTCAATTTGTCTCCATCTGATATTAAATGATTAGGAAGTGAGATTGAAGTCAGAATGGCGCTTGAGACCGAAGATTAACGAGTTTATCTAAAAACGGATGTTCGAAACTGAGTTGACTGGCATGCAGCAATAGACGCGCACTCTTCGCTAGTATCGGTTGCGGTGCATAAAAAAAGTCACCGATAATGGGATGGCCCAGGGACAACATGTGTACACGTAACTGATGCGAGCGACCCGTTTTAGGTTCGAGACTTACTCGCGTCCAATCATTCATGACGTCATATTCTATAGCGTTGTAATAAGTTAAGGCGGCTTTACCTGAATCGAAGCAGACCTTTTGGATCGGTCTATTTTCCCAATCACAAATCAGGGGTTTATCTATCATCCCACTAGATGCATGCAACTTACCACCGACAATGGCGGTGTAGGTTTTATTGATTAAACGTTTTTCAAATAGTTGTCCCATCGCCGCCTGAGCTGCATGGCTTAATGCTAAGACCACAATCCCTGACGTTGCCATGTCAAGTCTATGAATAATTCTAGCATTAGGATATTGAGGGAGCAGACAGTTAATTAAACAATCTTGCTTATCGGGTCCGCGCCCGGGAGTTGTGAGGAGGTCGTGGGGCTTGTCGACCACCAACAGGGAGTCGTCTTGATATAAAATAGGAATCATAAAAGTTGCCGCACGAAGGTTAGACACCCAAACATGCTGATTACAAATAGGCGTCATTAACTTCATGACGCTGTAAACTGACATTGCTGGACATGAATGCTCTCTGTTAACTTTTAGTCGCTCTTAACATCCACGCCGTTTTTTCGTGAACTCTCATTCGATCCGAAACCAGAGAAGCTGTTGACTCGTCGTCAAATTCTTGAGCAGTTTTTAAAACTTTTCTTGACGTCTTAATCACCTGTTCGTGACCTTTAGTCAGTAATTCAACCATTGCTACCGAGCTCGGTACGCCCTCGACCTCTTCGATTGAGCTTAGCCTTGAGAACTCTTTATAAGTCGCAGGTGCGGCTACATCTAGTGTACGAATTCGCTCGGCAATGTCGTCAACGGCGCTAGACAACTCAGTGTAATGCTCTTCAAACATTAAATGTAGCTCGCGAAAATTGACCCCTGTTACATTCCAATGAAAATTATGAGTCTGTAGATATAGTGTGTATGAATCTGCCAATAATTTTTTTAGACCGTCTGCTATTGCTAACCTACCCTCTTCGCTGATACCAATATCTATACTTGTCATTTTAAATCCTTTGTATTTTAAATTATTTGTATCAAAAAATTCATCACTTAAACCATAGCAATCTGTGCCGTGTAGACGCAACTAATAAGTATCAGTAGATTCATAACAATTTTACTTTTTCTTTTCGGCAACGCGTGCATTGATACCTAGTCACTAACTTTCCTTGCTTGACGTCAAATTGCTGTTCGACAATAATTTTCCATTTATGGAAGCCGTCTCGACATAAACTACTACCCTTGTGTTTTTGCCACAAGCTCTTTTTTTTAAATGTAATTACATCGCCCACGAAACGTTACCCTGATGCCTGTCGCACTGTGACTGCAACTACTACCTGATTATCTATCTACCTTATATTTTTTCAACGCGATAAGATAGATAACAAGAGGCAATTATACCTATGGTGGGCATAGTACTGGGGGAGAAT
>JBLIME010000173.1:0-5736 GCA_047638515.1 Pseudohongiellaceae bacterium | reverse complement strand
TAGTCGGTGCTTAAGATTTAAGACCACTGATGATTAAGACAAAAAAGCCCAATGAATTGATTCATTGGGCTTTTTTTATACATTTTTGTCCATTTCTGACTGACTTTTGTCTGACTGGAACAGGATATTTTTATTGTGCACGCGTATAATTCAGTCATTAATAGACTGTATCTAACGGCTATAACAACCAATAAAAGCATGAACCGACATGATAAAACCTCTAGTAAGCGCATTTTTTTCGATACTCACCATCGCACAACTCACCGCTTGCAGCGATAGCAATACGACCCTAATACTGGATCAAAACGCCGATCAGCACGGCCATACGGCGCCTAGCACAGCCACCATAAAAGCCAATAAAGCGGTCATCGAACAACTTCCTTTTAGTAATCAGCAAGATTTTAAGGATGCTAAACGTGGCTTAATCGCTAGCCTAGATTCCCTAGTCATCAACAATGCCGAAGGTGAACCAGTTTGGGACATGGACGCTTACACGTTTATGCAATACAGCGGAGTTAACGGTAATGCCCCCGCCAGTATAAACCCCAGCCTATGGCGCCAAGCCAATTTAAATAATATTCATGGCCTATTCAAAGTCAGTGACGGCATTTATCAGCTGCGAGGATTTGATCTGGCCAACATGACGTTAATTGAAGGCGATAGCGGTTGGATTGTTGTTGATCCCTTAACGGCCAAAGAGACCTCACAATTTGCCTTCGACTTTGCCCAAAAACACTTAGGCAGCAAACCTATTAGCGCCATTTTATTCACTCACAGCCATATTGATCATTTTGGCGGTGCATTGGGCTTAGTAACGGCCGAGCAAGTTAAACAACAAGGTATTCGAGTAATCGCCCCAGAAGGTTTTATGGAAGAAGCGACCAGCGAAAATATCATTGCCGGAACTGCCATGAGCCGACGTTCGATGTACATGTATGGTAAATATCTCCCCAGAACAGAGCGTGGTCACATTGGCTCAGGCTTAGGCAAAGGCCCGGCGTTTGGTCGCTTTGGAATATTAGAACCTACCGAGCTGGTAAACCACCAAACTCCCGTATTAAAAGTGGACGGGGTTAATATTGAATTTCAGTTTACACCCGGTTCAGAAGCCCCTGCTGAGTTCACTTTTTACCTACCCGATCACAAAGCGTTCTGCGGCGCAGAAGTTGTTTCTCGTAACATGCACAACTTATACACCCTACGCGGCGCAAAAGTACGTGATGCCTTAAAGTGGAGTGGCTATATCGAGCAAGCGCGTAATCGCTTTGCCGGTGCAGATATTTACTTTGGTAGCCACCACTGGCCAATGTGGGGGCAAGACAAGATTCAAAATTTCTTAAAACTTCAACGTGATGGTTATAAATACATTCACGATCAAAGCGTGCGCTTATTGAATGGCGGTGCTACGCCCAATGAATTGGCTGAAGAAATCACCTTACCTGAAAAATTACGCACCTCATTTCCAAACCGAGGCTATTACGGCACGCTTAAACATAATGCCAAAGCCGTGTACCAAAATTACTTAGGCTGGTACGACGCTAACCCCGCCAATCTTGATCCATTACCCCCACAGAATAGTGCCCAGCGTTATATCAAATTAATGGGTGGCATTGAGCAAGTCGTCGCACAGGCGCAGATCGCCTTTGATCAGGCAGAAGAAGATGCAGGGGCTTATCGCTGGGTAGCAGAATTACTCAACAAAGCGGTATTCTCTGACCCTGATCATAAAGAAGCTAAAGCCTTATTAGCAAAAACCTACGATCAACTTGGCTATCAAGCAGAGTCTGCCCCTTGGCGTGATGTTTACTTATCAGCAGCTTATGAACTGCGCCATGGTGGCCCTGACCAAGGCATTGATATCGCCCTAATGCGCGAAGTTCTACTAGAAACACCGGTAGAACGTTTCTTTGATACCTTATCGATACGCTTAAACGGTCCGAAAGCTGAAGGCAAAGACTATGCGATTAAGATCAACTTTACCGACAAGAACCTTAGCTACGTACTGAACTTAGAAAACTCTGTGCTGTATCACCAGAGTTCAGAGTCGTGGCAGAACAAAACAGCTGGCCCTATTAACGCCACCCTCAATGTAAAGCATAAACTCTTTATCGATATGCTCATTGGCAAAGCAGGTTTGAAGAAAACACTGTTCTCTGATGATCTAACCATTGATGGCAGTAAGCTTGATCTACTGGGCTTCTTAAGCTTATTTGATCGCCCAATGGGAAATTTCAATATCGTAGTCCCGTAGAGATATTCACTGCGCCTTTGATGCATAAGCCTATTTTTTGCTAGAATAGGCTTTTAGATTTACTGAGACTGCTTCTTTAGCACAATAGCATTATGGCCAAGACTAAGCGCGACATCCCTAATTATCAGCTCCCCATCATTGAAACCCACTTTCATTTGGATTATCTGAAAGAGGGTTCAACGGAAGAGATTCTAGCAAAAGCACGCTTGCTGGGTGTGGAACGCTTTATGACCATCGCCGTCTCCCCCGACAATCTAGAAAAAGTCATCGCGTTAACAGAGAATCATGACGATGTTTATGGCACGTTAGGCATTCATCCCCACGATGCCGAACTCTACAATGATGATGTCGAAGCTATTATTCGCCAGAAGCTCGCACCGGCTAACCGCAGTCCTAAGCTGCGCGCAGTAGGTGAAATCGGCTTGGATTATTTCTACGATAACGCGGATCGAAAAATTCAACGGGATGTCTTTGAACGCCAATTACAAATAGCCGTCGATTATGAACTGCCGGTGGTGATTCATACCCGCGAAGCCGATGAAGATACCCAAGCTATTTTAAGCAACTTTGCGCCGCAAATGGCCAAGAAAGGCGTTATCCACAGCTTTACTTCCGGAATGGCGTTAGCGCGCTTCTGTGTTGGCCAAGGGTTTAATTTAGGGATCAATGGCATAGTGACATTTGGTAAAGCCGATAACGTCCGTGAAGTCGTGGCGGATACACCGCTAGAAAAGCTGCTATTAGAAACCGACTCGCCTTTTTTAACGCCCATGCCGTATCGCGGTAAAGAAAATGCGCCCTGCTATTTGCCGTTTATTGCCGAGAAAATTGCAGAGGTAAAAGGCCTAAACGTCGAAGACGTCTTAAGACAGTGCTATAAAAACTCGATCGAGACTTTCTTTAAGGACTAATTTAAAGAGCTAATTTAAAGGGCGAGGCTCAGGAAACTGTATGCCCAAGATCACCGGATCGTGGTCAGATGAGCGAACCCTATCTGGGCTGCCATTCGTATTGTAATCTAATAAAACATCTTCTAACGAATTAATGTGCCAGCTGTCGACGCTTTTTATAACGGGAAGAAACTCCGAGTTCGCTAAAGCGTGATCAAGGTTGCCAAGCAAGCCCCTAAAGCTATATGAGAAGCTATATGAAAAGCTCAGAGATGTTTTATGTAAAAGATGAGTCGCATACTTTAAGTTTAAAAAACCAGCATCATACAAGGCTAATAACGGCTCTTCTTGGCTATAAGCATTAAGGTCTCCCAAGATAAGTATTGGCAGTGATGCATAATCTGCTTGCTTTAAAAACTCTGCCAAAGCCAGCGCCGCACGATAACGGGTTACATTGCAGTTGCCCTGTAAAGTATCAACTTCGACTTCATGACAAGGGCTGCCCTTCGATTTAAAGTGATTGACCGCAATAACAAAACTCTGCTGCTTAAATTTAAACGTTTGAATTAAACTGGGTCGGTTGCGGCGATCATTAAATAAGGCGTTTTTTGAACGACGAGTATCTAATACCCTAGCCGCTCCGCTAAGCGATACGGTCTCTGGCCGATACAAGAATCCGACTGCAATAACATCTCGACCTAACTTACCTTGTATTAATTGATTACTAGCGGGCTTTACATAGCGGTACAGTAACTTTGATTGAGATTTCGATTGAGATTTCGATTGAGATTGTTGGCTCGCCTTAATTTTTTCATTCAGCGCTTGAGTTAAACTGTTTATCGCTGAATATTTACCATAACCATCGTTTTCAACTTCCATCAGCGCAATGATATCGGCATCCATTGCCACCAGCGCGGAGACTATTTTGTCAGTTTGCACAGTAAACCCAGCCATACTTTTCGCCCCCCGAGTGCTTGGAAATCCGGCATTATTCTGTTTATTATTTTTACCATCACCATTAAAATAATTTCCTAGATTCATACTGGCGATAATCAAGTTTGAATTTTTTGCAATGCGTGGGGTTTTAGTTCTGGGATAAGCCGTTTGGATGGAGATGGCCGCCGTATTTTCTGGAATAACCAGGTAGTGATCATCATAGGCGTGCAAAATACCTGCAACATGACTCACTCGATCGCTGACTCGGATAGGATTTTCCACCGAAAACCCTTCTGAGGTAGGATAAGGAATAAACTTAGGAAAAGCCTTGGCGCTGCCATCGTCGATTAATAAATAGTCCAATTCTTTTTTTAGTAGCGCACCTGCCTTACCGTTTCTCAACTGAGCTGCTGTCCATAACTCGGTAGGTTGGCGGTGCAACTGAGATGAGACCGCGAACTGACCATAATGTCCTAATCCATAACCTGCGCCGTGCAAGTCACTGATGACCAACTCTTGAGGCAGTATTATTCGCATCCCTTCTTTGGCTTCAAGTTGCAACAAAGAAGACACTGGCAAAAGAATCGTCTCTGCTTTAGGGAGTTCAAGACCGCGAGCACAGATTTTTAGGGCCTTAATTTTCTTAACTTCGGTGAGGCCCTTATATTCTTCGACTCGCGCAGATAAACGAACGCTTTGTCCTGACTTTACCGGTTGGCCTTGGTGGTAAACAAAGATGCCTTTGGATTTAGACGCTGATGCTTTATTTGGAGTATTAGGGGAGTCTTGTTGCTGCAGCCAAAAGCCTCGATATTGATGACTGCCCTGTAAAACTAATGTCACAACCCCTTCGGTAATGACACGGCGCCCGATTAATGGCGAGGTAAATCCAGCCCCTTGAATATCGCTAATCGGATAAAAATTTTTAGCATTCAAATCACCACATGCGCCCAACCAACCATTGGTTGAAGCCAATACTGGGTTGCTGAAACCTAAGCTAGCGCTTATGCCGATCATGATAATGCTAATGCTAGGTAAGACTGCTCGATAAACGCTATTAATACATTTTAGTACGTCGCTAGACATTAGAAACCGACAGGATAAATAATATAATCTTTAAATCCGGTGGTCACCTCTATCGTGCCACTGAATTCAGAATCGAGATCATTATCACCAGAATCAACAATCAACGGACGTCCTGCTAAAGCGCTTATTTTTGCTTTAGTCGCAATCACTTTAAGATTACCTTTGCCTAATTTTTTGAGCACGGCGGCGCTTAGTTGCTGGTTACCACGACCAATAATATGACCTTGGCCCCCAATAACACTAATGACGGCCTTGCCAGGATATTGGTCAAGGAAAGCTAAAATATCAGATTCACTCACATCATTTTTTAACAACTGATGATTGAGAATCACGTCGATGCCTAACAAGGTATTTTCAAGTTGTAGTTCATCCATAATAGCCAAGGTTGTTTTCCCTGAGCCAATAAAATAAAGTACGTCGTCTTCCATACCCTCGACAATATCAGCAGCAATATCCTGTAGAACCAACTCTTCTACCTCTACCCCACCCTGCTTGACGCTTTGCACGAACTGCCCAGCTTGGGGAACTCGCATTTCGCCATAGAACTTTGCTTTAACAATATTATTCCTAAAC
>JBLIME010000172.1:0-5751 GCA_047638515.1 Pseudohongiellaceae bacterium | reverse complement strand
AACTTTTCAAGATCTAAATCAACAATCAGAGTCATTTCTGTATTGGGTGTGGTTTCGGCCATAATAGCATCGTGAGGAAAAGAAAAATCTGAAGGTGAAAAAACGGCCGATTGTGCATATTGAATATCCGCACCGTCGACTTTTGGGAGGTTGCCGACGCTGCCGGCGATTGCGACATAGCATTCATTTTCGATGGCGCGAGCCTGAGCGCAAATGCGCACCCTAAGGTAGGCATTTTTAGTGTCTGTCCAAAAAGGTACAAACAGCATTTGCAGCCCCTGATCAGCTTGAAGACGCGCTAGTTCAGGAAACTCTATATCGTAGCAAATAAGTATGCCTATTTTCCCGAAGTCGGTGTCAAAAACGCTTAGATGATCACCGCCTTGCATGATCCAAGCGCGTTTTTCACAAGGCGTTGGATGAAGCTTATATTGAGTTTCAGTGGTGCCATCTCGACGGCAAAGGTAGGATACGTTGAACAATTCGTTATTCTCTAAAACCGGAATAGAGCCTGCAATAATATTGATGTTGTAGGAAACCGCTAGCCTTGAGATAGCCTCGATAATCTCTACGCTATATTCTGTAAGCGCCTTAATCGAGTCAATTGAATTAGCATGGCTTTCAATACCCATTAAGGGGGCATTGAAAAACTCCGGGAACAAGGCAAGGTCACATTGGTAATCAGAAAGCGCATCAACAAAAAACTCGACCTGTTGAATTAATTCATCGACAGAATTAAGCGGACGCATTTGCCACTGAACACAACCTATACGAGCAGTAGTTGGAGCAGCACCAAAGAGAACCGATTTTTTGGGGTCATAATACAGATTTGTCCATTCCAGCAGAGTTGCAAAACCGTGCGATTCTAGATCTTCAGGCAGATAGCCTTTAATAACTCGTTTGACTTCGAAGTCATTAGAAAGTTGAAAGGTTAATATAGGGTCATAGATCTCTTTCTTTTTTACTTGCTTAATGTAGGCTTGCGGCGTCAAAGTCTTGTAGTAATCTTGATAGTTAGGAATTCTTCCGCCGGCTACAATCGCTTTGAGATTAAGATTTTGACAAAGTTCTTTGCGGGCTTCGTAAAGGCGTCGACCTAGGCGCATGCCGTGGTAGCTCGGCAAGACAAACACATCAACACCGTATAACACGTCACCCAGTGGATCGTGTGTCGTCAGGTAGGCATTTCCCGTGATTTCATCATAAGTATGCTGATCGCCAAACTTATCATAGTCAACAATGACACTAAACGCGGCAGCCACGACCACGCCGTGATCTTCAATGCAAATTTGTCCATCCTGAAAAACCTGTAGTTGAGTTTTAAATATTTTCATTGGCCACGAACCACCTAAACCTGGGTAGACTTCATCCATCAGCTTTTTGATATCGGCGAAGTCCGCGAGTGTTAGGTTTCTAAGGTTGAGTTTGTGTTCTGTTTCGTCGGTCATGTAGATCCTTACTAATCAGGTGTTGCGCGATGTCTAAAAAAAAAGGGTAAAGTGAAAAAACGGGTATTACTTATAATCACCTATCTAATTCAATAGGTTTATCCTTGCAAATTCAGTGCCCTTCCACCTCGACTCCACCTCTGCCTTAAAGTGATTACAATGCCTAGAGCTAGTCTGCAGTAATTATCAGTTTATCTAAAAAAAGAATGTTTGTGTGTCAAACGCGTTTATTAACAGTTGCTCGAGCAAACAACAGCTTGGTTATATTGTCACGGGGAAGGATAGCTAAAAGTATTTGCGTTCCGACTGCGCAATGATGAGCTGCAGTAAAAGCTACACCTGTAAATTATCTCTCGCACTTTACTCTACTTCGCAATGTTAAAAAACTCGGACCTGCGCTAAGTACGCTTATCCATAGATAATTATCGGCAGTAGAGCTGTGATTAACGCTCCGATGATATTTATATAAACAGCTCGATTTAACCGGTAATGTCGACATGATTTGGTGTCCGGTTATTAATTTTTTGAGAAGTTTCAGCAAGGTTTTAGTTGAAAAGTATAGCGTTAACAAAAAAAGTGAGACACAAAAGCGAGATACTAAAGACCCTCACAGCCGCAGCTGGTGCCCACAGCATTTGTTGACAAGCTGAATGATCGCAACCACCGATGCGCTTTGCGATGAACAACCAGCGAGTAAATAATAAATGATAACGGGAGATATGTCGAAAGATAGCTACAAACGTATTAGAGATGTCCCAAAGATAACATCTTTAGCGCCACGCACTATGCCGATGCAAATAGCCAGAACACCCCATCTTTCTTCACCGATTAGTCCTAGAGCATGTCTTTAATTTGAGATGACACTTAATTAGCTAAAGCCTACCAATAATGAAAAAGCAAATAATGATTGACCTTTTATTTTCAGTAATCCATAGAAAAAGCGATATTTCTGTCGCTCTTTCAAAAAAACGACGTCATCTATAAAAGCTTCTTGTGTCAACGAGCCTAAAGCTAAAAAATTTTTAAAGTAGTATACATATTGTTACTGTGCGATCAATGAAGTGGATGATGTGCATAGTACCTATAAGTTGATACACTATTGCTAATGATCGCACACTAACAACATGCAATGAGGGATAAAATGAAAACACGCGCAGCAGTCGCTTGGGAAGCAGGAAAACCATTATCTATTGAAGAGATTGATATCGAAGGCCCAAAAGCTGGTGAGGTTCTGTTGCGGGTAGTGGCGACAGGTGTTTGTCACACAGATGCCTATACCTTATCGGGCGATGACCCCGAAGGGCTTTTTCCAGCGGTTTTAGGCCATGAGGGTGGCGCTATAGTGGAAGAAATTGGAGCCGGTGTTACGTCTCTTGCTGTAGGTGATCATGTTATCCCTCTGTATACCCCCGAGTGTCGACAATGTAGGTTTTGTCTGTCGGGCAAAACCAACTTGTGTCAGGCTATTCGAGCGACTCAAGGTAAGGGTCTAATGCCCGACGGAACTTCACGTTTTTCAAAAAACGGTAAAGCTATTTTTCATTACATGGGCACCTCAACGTTTTCTGAATATACAGTGGTGCCTGAGATTGCCGTTGCCAAAATTAATAAAGCAGCACCTCTAGATAAAGTTTGTTTATTGGGCTGTGGTGTCACTACCGGAATCGGTGCTGTTCTTAATACGGCAAAAGTTGAGCCGGGCTCGACGGTTGCTATTTTTGGGTTGGGTGGAATTGGTTTGAGTGTTGTACAAGGTGCTGTAATGGCCAAAGCTGAACGCATTTATTGTATCGATATTAACGAAGATAAGTTCGAAATGGCTAAAATGCTCGGCGCCACCGACTTCGTTAATCCTAAAAATTATGACCAACCTATCCAAGACGTTATTGTCGAATTGACCGATGGTGGTGTCGATTATTCTTTTGAATGCATTGGTAACGTTGACTTAATGCGTTCGGCGCTAGAGTGTTGTCACAAGGGCTGGGGTGAATCGGTGATCGTCGGTGTTGCCGGCGCCGGAAAAGAAATCTCAACGCGCCCTTTTCAGTTGGTAACCGGGCGAACGTGGAAAGGTACTGCATTTGGTGGAGTAAAAGGTCGTACGGAACTACCGGCGTATGTCGATAAATACATGAATGGTGAGATTCAAATAGACCCAATGGTGACACATACCATGGGTCTTGAGGACATTAATAAAGCCTTTGATCTAATGCACGAGGGAAAAAGTATTCGCTCAGTTGTTATCTATTAATAGTTAGGTCGTTTTTGTTAACTACTGAATTGAGTTAATTTTAATTTGAAATTATCTAGTGGTATCTAGCTGCTGAATAGGCACGACCAAATAGAATTTATTGAGTCTTAATTTAATGTAGCGCGATATAGATGCGCTCCTTAATTATGCGTTAGTTCAAAAAAATATGTTGTTGCTTTGAATCTAGATTTATAAATTTGTCTGCAGTCGATAATTGCGGCAAAGATATGCGGGTTTTCGGTAACAGTTGGGGGCAAAAGTCCACACACATAAAAACTTTTTATGAAAATATAAAATGTTGGGATGAAGAATGATACATCACAATTAAGTTAAGAGTGCTCGTTAGTATTTTTTATCGCGTTAGTCGTTTCTTAACATTATCGATGAGTATAAAGCTTACGCTATATACTTAGGTCCAAGTATTAAAGGTTAGAGCATATGAAAATAATATCTGAGAACAAGTCATTTGGTGGTTGGGTTAAGCGTTGTGAGCACGAGTCAGTAAGTTTAAATTGCACCATGATTTTTTCGATATACTTACCGCCGCTCGCAGAAGAAAAATCGGTTCCAGTTTTATATTGGTTGTCGGGCCTTACCTGCAATGATGAAAACTTTATGCAAAAAGCTAACGCGCAGCGAGTCGCCTCAGAGTTAGGAATTGCTATCGTTTGCCCAGACACAAGTCCACGGGGTACAAATTTGCTCGGCGAGCACGACAACTATGATTTTGGTTCTGGTGCTGGATTCTATTTAAATGCCACGCAAGCTCCCTGGAGTGAACATTATAATATGTACGATTACATTGTTGATGAACTGCCACAGATAGTCACCACTCACTTCCCTATAACGGATAAATCTAGTATTAGTGGTCACTCGATGGGAGGCCATGGAGCCCTGACTATAGCCTTAAGAAATCGCAATAAATATCAGTCGGTTTCTGCTTTTGCGCCTATTTGTAATCCTACTAATTGTGCTTGGGGTGAAAGAGTCTTTACGGCTTATCTCGGTGAGGATCGTAGTGCTTGGACGCAATATGATGCGACTTTATTAGTTCAGCAGGGTTGTGATAAATTGCCAATACTAATTGATCAGGGTGAAACCGATGAGTTTTTAAAAGAACAGTTAAAGCCTGAGTGTCTGCAGGCCGCCTGTGAAAAAGCCCACTATCCGCTGACACTAAGAATGCATGCGGGCTACGATCACAGTTACTTTTTTGTCGCTAGTTTTATCGAAAGCCATCTTCGCTACCATGACAAGGCCTTAAAAGGTGAAGATAAGCAAGCCTATTATTAAATTGATATTGGCATATTTGAAGATAATTTTAGAGAAGATAAGTAGAAGTAAAGATTTAAGTAATATGCGTTTTACACTAGCTTGTGAAACTATTGGGCGCATCAGCGAAAGGTTTAATTATAAATTTTCGGATAATGTAAGTCGGCCAAGATTGCATATCGACCAAAGTCACAATGACATTATTGAGGAGGCGAACAAGCGAATTGGGATAACGAAAATGAAGTGGTTACTGCGCACAATATTGAGAAAGCTATGAAAGTCATGTTTTTTGATAAAATTGTTGTGCCGTTAATGGCTTGTGTCTTCTATGAGGTTTATTGCCGCTTGAGCTCTGATTGGTAAGTTGCAAATTACCGATGACGACACTGGTGAACCTAAAAGTACGGTCGAAACTTATTTTTTCAAAAGTGCGTTAGAGGGAAAAGCAGTAGAACTGCTCGACTCAGAAAGTAGACTTGTTTGCAAAAAACTACGGGCGTAAGAGCCAATCAACTTTTTGTGAGTATGGTTTTTTTATGGAGTGTTACCGCTGCTGATAATAAACAGTCTTGGGACGAAGAAGAAACCCTTTACCCCAGAAAAGGTAAGACCTGTTCGGTGAAGCGCTTAACGTTCGCGGCTTTAGTGGCGCGCCTTCCGTTGGAAAAACACAGGTTTGGGAGAGGCTAAGTGACTGAATATCGCTATTGAATCATATCAGGCGGCTGCTGATAAGCTAGGCGTTTTAAGATATTGTTGATTGCTTTAGACCTGAGAGTA
>JBLIME010000171.1:0-5831 GCA_047638515.1 Pseudohongiellaceae bacterium | reverse complement strand
TCATATACCTATGCATTACTTTTTTATCGTCAAACTCCTTGGGCCTTGGCGTTAAACATTCACCTGCTAAGCAGTCATACTCGCCATCTTTTATTATCTATTTATTATCTATATATCATCTATTGACGGCAAAAATGCCGTTGAGAGATAGACACCCCCGTGCGTTTTTAACAAAGCGTCTCGACACATTAACGATTGTGCGCGGTATCCCTAAAGACCAAACTCGAGCTTTTTTGGTGCAGAGGTAGCATTAATAGACGCTGATGACGATCGCGTTACTTATCAATTTGTCGGGCCCGATGAATTTGATGTATCAATGAGAAGGGTCAGTATTGACGCGCCTACTGCCAAAGCATTACTTAAAAGCAAGTTGACGACGAGGTGATGCTGCGCCGACCAACTGGGGGGATCAATTATTTTATATTGAGAATATAGAAGTGATCATAACGACTTAGATTAAAGCATCGATAGCGACTTTTTAACCCACTAACCGCCCACCCCTGTATCTTGCAGATGTTCTCTGCATCGACTGCACTGTTAACGTCATGTCAGGTAATGAAGGTGGGATTTAAGCTCGCTTAGTAACCGTAACCCCCATCAATTACTTTCAATAATCAACGGTAAAGCTCATCACCCTAGCAAGACAAGCGTGATCTGTTAGTAGCTGAATAGTTAGTCGGCTGGCTGAATGTCCAGTCGCTAACTGTCAAACTAGTAAGCATATTAGGTGCTCGCTTTTATCCGTAAAGTTATTTGAACCGCTAGCTATCGATAGCGACGAATTACTACTGGCATGTAAAGACCAAAAAACAGACTGTGTGATAACATTTATTATGGAAGTTAGTGTTAGCAATAGCTTTTTAAAAAGTTATTCAGAGAATTAGCGTTTACTTATCAAATCATCGCATTAAGTTTATCGCTAGCGTCCACATGACTAACCCAATGGTTATTTCAAGAGCTACCCAGGTGGCGGGTTTAGCGAACAGCGGTCTTAAAAAAGTAGCCCCATAGCCAAGACTAAAAAAGAAAACGAAAGAGCCGGCAATGGCTCCAACACCGAAAAAATAAGCTTGCTCACCGTACTGAAGTGCCATTGAACCCAGCAATATGACAGTGTCCAAATACACATGGGGGTTAAGCCAAGTCAGTGCTGTCGCAGTGCACAGCGCAGCACTCAAACTTGTCCCTCGATCGCCCTTGGGCTCGAGGCTATTACGTTGCTTATAAGCATTTAAAAAACTTTTCGCTCCGTAAAAAAATAAAAACGCAGCGCCAAAGTAACGCGCCATTGCAGCAAACTCAGGCACAAGGGCCTCGACGGCACTGAGACCAAAGACACCTAAGGCAATCAACAGAGCATCGGAAAAGGCACAGACAAAACACACCCAAAAGACGTGTTGTCCCTTAAGTCCCTGCTTTAATACAAAGGCATTTTGTGCACCAATCACTAAAATAAGCGACAAGCCTAATAGAAAACCTTGAAAGAGTGAGCTAAACATAATGTTATGGGGAGTGGAGCTAGATTAATGGCCGCATAAAATCAAATTGCAAGCACCTGCTTACACAGTAACACTGATACTCGTCTACATTTTATGCCGATTTAGGCGCTTTTCTAGGCGGCTAAAGATAAAAACCATTGAGTAGGTAATGACTAGATACATTAATGCAATCGCAATATAAACTTCATAAATTGCAAAAGTCTTAGAGATGATACGTCCAGCTACACCCGTTAAATCGAGAACGGTAATAATACTGACGAGCGAAGTTGCCTGCATAATAAAAATGATTTCGTTGCTATAACTGGTCCAACCAATACGCATTGCCTGCGGCAACACAATACGACGATATAATACTAAGCTTGTCATGCCTACAGCTCGACCCGCTTCTATCTGATTCTTATCAACAGATCTAATAGCGCCCGAGAATATCTCTGCCGAATAAGCTGCGGTATTAAGCGCCAATACAAAAATAGCGCAGAAGTAAGCCTCCCGAAATAAGCTCCACAAACCGATGCTATCCAACTCATCGCGGAACTGACCACTGCCATAGTAAACTAAAAATAGCTGTACTAATAAAGGTGTACCTCTAAAAAAAAAGGCAATGGTCTCGGCAGGCCAACGATAATACCGATGCGTTGATAACGAAAGCAAGGCTAGCACCAGCGCCAACACCAGACCGATAATCACCGCGCTGGCGGTCAACTGTAGTGTCACCCAAAAACCTTCGAGTAACCACCCTGCGTTATCCCAGACAATAGACCAAGACATTATTGATAACCTCGAGCGTATTTATTCTCTAGATATTTTTGAATAACAATCGAGACTAGGGTAATGGCTAAAAATAGTAAAGCTGCAAACAAATACGCCGTGAAGGGTTTTTGCGTTGCGTTGGCGGCGATTTTTGTCATGCGCATCACCTCGTCTAATTGAATAACAGAAATCAATGCGGTTGCTTTAATAAGTAACATCCACACATTGCTTAGACCTGGAATAGAAAAACGTAGAGCCTGAGGAAACAAAATGCGATAAAAAATTAACCACGGACGCATACCCATTGCACGAGCGGCCTCGATTTGTCCTACCGGCACCTGTCCAAAAGCACCGCGAAACACCTCAACTGAGAAGGCCCCGTAAATAAAACCTAGGGTAATAACACCCGCTATAAATGGATTTAAGTCGACAATAATGTCTAATCCAAGGCTCGCAGCAAAATCTTGCAGTAGGGTAGGCACACCATAGAAGATTAGCAAAAGCAAAATAAGCTCGGGGATACCACGGATTGTGGCCGTATAAAAAGAGGCTATAACACGCAGCGTGCGACTAGACGATGTTTTTGCAAGTGCACCAAACACACCGATAGTGCACGCTAGAAGCATTGCTAATAATCCAACCAGTAAGGTCTGCTCGAGACCTAAAAAGATAGCGTATGAATAACCTTCCAAATCAAACATAATCGTCAGTCATCCGCTAGCTTTAGGGGGGGTGTCAAGTACGAAAACTATGGAGTTTTAAGAGCCGTAAACGTCAAACTTGAAATATTTATCATTTATTTTTTGATAGGTGCCATCGGCTCTAATTTTTTTAATCGCTGCGTTGAGCCTAGTCACTAGGTCGGTATCGGCTTTACGCACGCCGATACCAATACCTTCACCTAAATATTTAACATCGTCGAAATCTGGCCCTACAGCTTCGGCTTGTTGACCCTGAGTTGACTCTAAAAAATCAAAGAGCACAAAAGAGTCTGCAGCTACGACATCGACGCGGCCTGCAATAAAGTCAAGGTTTGCTTCCTCTTGAGTTTTATACGCTTTTATTTTGGCGCCGGGAAAAGCTCCGCGAACAAAGTTTTCGGTGACAGTACTTGACTGTACAGCAATATATTTACCTTCAAGCTCTGCTGCTGTAATTTCAAACGATGTCCCTTTAATGCGCGCAAACTTTACCGGGCTGGTATAATATTTTTCACTGAAACTAATTTTTTGCTTGCGCTCTTGGGTGATCGACATTGAGGCAATAATTGCATCAAACTTTTTTGCTAACAATGCCGGAATAATGCCATCCCAGTCAGAGGTTACCCATTCACACTCGGCATTCATTGCCGCACATAGTGCGTTGCCTATTTCGATATCGAAGCCAATTAAATTGCCTTGGGCATCCACGGAATTAAAGGGCGCATAAGCTCCCTCTGTTCCGATTTTTATCGTATCGGCTGCTAGCGCATTAGTGCTTAGTAACATTGCACTTAATAGACCTAAAATTGAAATTATTTTTTTCATGCTATCCTCTTTAATTTTAATACATAGCTAGACACCAACAAGTGGTGGGCATATATTTTTATTTTTGATGTGAAATAAAGTCTCGCACACGTAATGATTTAGGGTTCTCAAAAAAATCATCGGGCGCTGCATCTTCTTCAATTAAGCCCTCGTGTAAAAATATAACACGATTGGACACTGTTCTCGCAAAACCCATTTCATGAGTAACCACGAGCATTGTACGGCCTTCTGCCGCCAGCGCTTGCATAACCAGTAAAACTTCGTTAACAAGCTCTGGATCTAGAGCAGAGGTTGGCTCGTCGAACAATAGTATTTTGGGTTCCATCGCCAGTGCACGAGCAATAGCGACACGCTGCTTTTGTCCGCCAGAGAGTTGTGCTGGGTATTGATCGGCCTTGTCCCCCAAACCTACCTTAGCTAAATACGCCAAGGCTTTAATTTTAACCTCAGCTTTTGCCTGCTTCAACACGTACACCGGTGCTTCCATCACGTTTTCAAGGACCGTCATATGTGACCACAAATTGAAGCCCTGGAACACCATGCCAAGCTGTGCACGCATACTGTAGATACTTTGCTGGTTTATCTTTGCGTGTTGACCCGTATCGTCATCGCAGATGACTTCGTGGCCGGCAACATTTATAGACCCTGCATTAGGTGTCTCCAAAAAATTAATGCAGCGCAGCAAGGTACTTTTACCGGAGCCCGAGCTCCCTAAAATTGAGATCACATCACCGCTGCGCGCATGCAAGGTAATGCCCTTTAAGACATCAATATCACCGAAGCGCTTATGGATGTTGTTTAGGCTTAATATTACTTCTGACATTCCACTAACATCTCGATTTCATTATTATTTTATCGTCACCTTGTTTAGCGCACTTATAGCTCTATTTATGACAAGCCATCGGGCACTTGGATTAAAGAAATCGATACACGTAAATTAATGACGATATTTAATGATTATACGGGTAATTACCAGAGATCACTATTGGTTGGTGAACAAGATCGTCAAGATTAAGCATTAAGCGCAACATCAATGGTTCTTCAGCGGCATTAACTTGTTATACTCATTGCGCCCTACATGCACAATTCTAACGCGCTAAGTAACCATGACAGATACAGCTGACATCCAATATCCTTCAATTTTAAGACGCTTTGCGATTGTCATCTATGACTATTTGTTAATCATTGCCGTCTGCATCGCCTACGGTGTGGTTTATATTATTGTTGGCAAGTTTGTATTCAACATGGTGTCGGATCGACCCAGTGGTTTGTTTTATCAGATAGGTTGGTTGGCCACGGTCATCGGTTTTTATTCTTATTTTTGGATGAAAGGCGGTGAAACAACCGGCATGCGTGCATGGCACGTCGAGATCACAGACCTGCATGGCAACACCCCCAGCTTAATAAAATGTCTGGTTCGTCTTCTTACGTCACCCATTGGTTGGTTACTTTTTTTTACGGCGCTGTTTGATAACAATCAGCAGGGTCTTCACGACCGTCTAAGCCAAACTCAACTGCGGCTTGTGCCTAAAGCGAAAAAAAACAAGAATTAGTGGCCGCTGATATCAGCTCGCCTGCAGACACTTTACTGGTCAGAACTCGCTTGCCAGAACTTGTTCTCGGGGCTGTTTGTAAGCATCACCTATAGGTATTGCTTGCATTAATTAAAACCGCTCGTTTTATTGACGCACTTTTTATGCCTTAACTGGCGGCATCTTCTGTCCTGCCTGAACTGACTCGAATTGACGATGCAGCCGTGTATGCTACGCCAAATTGCCACACACCAACTAGCTTGTCAGCGATGGATAATAAATATCGCTCAACTAGCGCCACCTTGTCAGCCTTCAAAGCAGTCTCATATCACTGTGATTATCTAACCGCAGTATCTGCTACTAAAAAATACCTAACGCACTAGGTCTTTTTGACGTTTGAATGATGAACGCTTCTAGCCGTTGTTAGGGTCAGAGTGGCCCAAAGACGTTAAAGCAGATGAAAATCGCATCAACTGAGATGCCCACCTATCGACTTTTATCGGTATCAGACAGCAGCTTAGATG
>JBLIME010000170.1:0-5859 GCA_047638515.1 Pseudohongiellaceae bacterium | reverse complement strand
ACAGGACTGACGCTAGTAGTTTACCGCTTGTTAACTTCAAGACTGACGGGTACCTAAAATTAATTCGTAACTTTAGGCGCAACTTTTGGTTGCTTCTTTACTTGTTCGGCGCAGCTCCAGCAGTTTGCAGTAGCTTTATAAAAGGCCGCGAACACACACTAGAACCACTTAAGGCTGATGACTCATATACCTTATACACACCTTATGCGACCTCACTGCGTATGGGCGACCTAGGTTATCAGAGCTCTGCCCAAGAATCATTAATGCCTAACTACAATAATATTGATGACTACATAAAAACATTGTGCGATGCAATCACACAACAGCACACAGATTATAGCGCTATCGACATAAGAGATAAGCATGGCGATTATCAACAGCTAAACGACTGCCTGCTGCAAATCGAAAATGAGTTTTATAGTATTATTCGCCCTAAACGCACCGCTAAAAGTGGGCAAACGGCTTTAAGCGCGCTGGCAAATGGTGGCATAGAATATATCGAAGTTCGCTGTCTTGATCTAAATCCTTTTGAGGATATAGGCATCAATAAGCAACAAATTCAATTTTTAGATATCTTTTTGCTCTACTGCTTGCTGGAGGACAGCCCCCCATCTGATGAAGATGAAAACCGCAATATTTTGGAAAATCAAAAACGTATGGTTTATGAAGGTCGTAAACCTAACTTAATGTTACATGATTTTGGCCGCGAGAGGCCCGCTGAGCAATGGAGTCAAGAGATCATGGGGAAATTACAGCTGATCGCCGAAATGATCGACACCCACAACGACTCTAAAGATTATCAGAATGCCCTAAAAGCTGAACAGAAAAAACTGGATAACTCTGCGCATACGCCCTCCGCTAAAATAGTCGAACAGCTAACTCGCGACGACATTTCGTTTCACCATTTAGCAATGAATCATTCCCTAGCTAACCGCGATCACTTTAGAAGCCAGCAATTATCGGCAGACAAAGTCGCTAGTTACATACAAATGGCCACCGAATCACTGGCCAAACAAAAACATATCGAAGCTGACACCAGCATAGCATTTGACAAGTATCTAGAAAATTATTACAAGCAATATATTTGCTGCACTCAATAATAAAATCGACGCGGCAAGTTCTGAACTGATACATAAGCAATCTCTGCTGCCGATTTGGGCCTCACTATTTAAATCGGCAGCAGAGGTTGGTACAACGCAATTGGCTAGCGCTGCACCACAAAATTATTAAAATAAAAGCCGGTAATTTCTACCGCGTCGCCCTCCTCCTCTGAAAGCAATGCTTTCACACCTTCGAAGGCATTAATTCTGACCAACTCTTTACCTTGTTGGGTGTCTATGTCGACATCGTTGAGTCGGCTAAATTGTCGCACGAGATAATCTCTAATCAGCGGCATATGATGGCGTACCGAGTTTGAGGACGGAGTATCTTTTACCCTTAGAGAAACCTCTAACTTGATATACTTTAACTTTCCTTGGCCGCCATAATTGACGACAAATGCAGGTATCACCGGCACATAGATTGCTGCTAACGTTGCACTCTCATCATCGTCCGCATAGCTACTCGCGGCAAATATCCCACATATAATGTAGCATGCCCACAACTTAGTACCGCGCTTGTTAATGTATTTTTGAATCATTATGTCAACACCATGCCTTATCCCCGTTTATCTCTAACCGGTGGTGAATAGCCACCGCATCAGCGCCTTCAACCACTATAATATTCAATACTATTTTATAAATATAGTTCAATTTTGCAGTTATCACAAAAAACGAACTCGGCTAAATAGTTCACTGTTTATATTAGCACTTATTAATTTAAGTCATCGCCACATCTAGCAAGATAAAAGAAAACCACGTAATCTACCTAGTAATTTTAATCATAACTATCGACATCATAATGCTTACCAATCGACATTTATTACTACTCATGTGGCTAGGCTCAATTGCTTTGATCTTAATCGCTTTATACATGCAATATTTAATGGGCTTAGAGCCTTGCGCGCTATGCATGACTCAACGGGTCTTTATCATTGGCGTTGGCGTAATCGCCTTATCAGCATGGCTTCATAACTTTGCAGCGCCGTCAGCAAAACTCCATCTGCAGCTCTACAGTGTCGTTGGCATGCTGCTAGCAGCCGTTGGCGGGGCCTTTTCACTGAGACACTTATGGTTACAAAGTTTGCCCGAGGACTTAGTGCCCGCCTGTGGCCCGAGTCTCAGCTACCTAATTGAAACGGTGCCATTTGTTGAGGCGCTCACCACCTTGTTGCAAGGTGATGGTCACTGTGCAGATGTAAGCTGGTCGCTACTGGGACTTACTATTCCGGGCTGGACTTTGGTTACTTTTATCGGATTCTTCTTAATTTATGCTTTTATTAGCTTTCGGGCCTTTCGCGAATAGTATGCTCGCCCTTAAATTGTGTCCGAACTTTAGAAACACTTGCGCTTATGAGCAGCATGGCTTATCTTAATTGAACGTAATTTATATTACGAACTCTATTTAGGCAGTTATTGTGTATGGTTTCGCGGCAATATGGCACCTCAGTAATGTTTATATATAGACTTGCTTTTCGAGATCGTCAGTAACCGATTGCAATATCGATAGTCATGTTCATATCTTGCTGCGCTAAACTACAGTAGTCAGTTGATATCAAAGGATTGAATAATTTTTCACAAGATAGACAATCTGAGGAAATTATCATGTTAGAAAACTGTAAGTCAGCTAGAGAGCGTTGGGGTGGAGTTAACACCATTGTTGATCGCTGGTTACAAGGACGGCAAGAAATGTTGGTTAACTACTGCGCGCTTTCCCCCATCACCACTTTTGACGAGAACAATGGTGAACACCATCAAAAAATTAGACACTTTTGTCAAACTTTGATGGATTATATTTCAGTAGGTCACTTCGAAGTGTACGCTCAGCTAGTAAAAGAAGGTCGCGATTTTGGTGACAAAGATGCCCTTCAGGCCGCTTCAAAACCCTACATGATCATCGATACAACCACCGAAAAACTACTCGATTTTAACGATAAATACCAAGAAACTGATGATATGTCGTCACTCGTCGCTGACCTTTCTAGTATTGGTCAACAATTAGCGTCTCGATTTGAAGCCGAAGATGAAATGATCTCCGTACTTCACGATT
Organism: Pseudohongiellaceae bacterium; assembly: GCA_047638515.1. Lineage (GTDB taxonomy): Bacteria > Pseudomonadota > Gammaproteobacteria > Pseudomonadales > Cellvibrionaceae > CANLBN01. The sequence goes on along the minus strand of JBLIME010000170.1, from coordinate 2,712 downwards.
CGCACACCGACATGGTGGCCTAATTAGCGACTGGTTGTAACTGGCCTTGCAGAGACATTGATTGGCATCAGTCGAGAAACCGATGGCTAGCTTGAATGCTTAATAGTGCACGACATATATATCGCAGATTTAGGTTGCCAAACTCGCCAATAATATCTAGCTTAAGCCCACTGCATTGCTTATATTGTTGGCCTTTTGCCTTCTCCTTCCCGACTCATCTTCAACTACTTTCGTTCAGACTTAACGTCACACTCCACAATATGCAACTGTGTGGCTGAACAGACACTATTCAGCAGTTTTCGGTCCGTATGCGATAAATACTTTATGAATATTGAAACAGACATTATGAAACCATTAGTAGCAGGCGTCGGTTTATTTAGCTTTACACTTTTATTTATCACCGCTTGCGGATCACACACAGCACCGAGCACACGCTTTGAAGTTGCTGTTAATGGCATTAACCAAGGCACCTTAAGTGACGGCGCCAAGTATGCCGTTATTGGATCTGTCAGGCATGGTGGCAGCCTTTGGCGCCTAAGCGATAACGAGCGCCTATACAATTGGAATCATACTCAGGACAACAACAGTGTTCTTGTCGCTAATGACTTCGACCCGACAACTCGCTGGGCCTTGACAACTGAAACGCGTAGTATTGTTTTATGGGATGTTAACAGTGGCGGTGCCGCAAGATTTTGGACGGCGCCGGCAGAAATACTCGATGCTAAACTTGCAACCGGTGCACGCTTTGCTCTGCTCGGCCAGTCTAATCACTCCGCTGTTATCTTCAATACACTCAGTGGTGGCATCATGCATAGCTTTGGACACCAAGGCCGAGTCCGCAGCGTCGACTTAAGCGATGATGGCTCCATTGCAATCACGGGCTCAGAAGACAAAACTAGCATTATATGGAGCGTTAATTCGGGCCAAAAAATATTAACCATCACCCACAGCGAGGATGTACAACACGTCAGCTTGAGTCCGAGCGGCCGCTTTGCACTGAGTGCGGCAAAGTATGATCGAGCTGACATATGGGATGTACGGGCTAAGAAGGTGCTCAAAAGCATTCCACTGTCGCGAGAACGGATAAAGCGGGGGCTAGAAATCGTAACTTCTAAATTTAGTCCGGACGGCCAAAGAATTCTACTTGGCTACTCTAACCAAATAGTTGAGTTACGAGACACCAAAAGCGCTAACTTAATAAGCTCGTGGAAGCTAACGAAAAGAAAAACTTGGCAGCCAGCCAGTGTAACCGCACTTGATGTGGCTTTTGCAGAAGCCGCTAATACCTATTATGCAATAGGTTCTAGCGGCTTTATCTATTTACTTGAGTAAACCTTGGGTCTATTGGCAGAGCAAACCTATTGAGAGAGGTTAATCGGCTTTTCTGGAGCGACCAACTCAAGCAGCTCAACTTCAAAAACTAGCACTGCGTTAGGTCCAATGGTACTACCAGTACCACCGGTGCCATAAGCTAAGGTCGATGGGATTGTTAACTCCCACTTATCGCCGACATTCATAAGCTGTAACGCTTCGGTCCAGCCGGGGATGACGCCATTGACCGGGAAGACAGCGGGAGCGCCTCGACCGTAAGAGCTATCGAATTCAGTACCGTCGACTAGGGTGCCCTTATAGTGCACCGATACGGTGTCACTTGCTTCAGGCATAGAACCTTCACCCGCCGTTAGTTCTTTGTACTGAAGTCCACTTATCGTGGTCACTACACCATCTTTTTTAGCATTTTCAGCTAAATAAGCAATGCCTGCGGCGGCATTATTTTCTGCAGCCTTCGCGGCTAGCTGTGCCTGCTTAGCCTGCTCCTCTAATTGACGCTCTTGTGCCCGCTCTTGCAGTGTAGCTATAGTAGCTTGAACTTGTGCTTCACTTAAACGTGACTCCTTACCCTCGAGTGCATCGTTTATACCCGTAGTAAGTGCTGTAACATCGAGCTCGACGCCGTCGCGAATAAACTGTTGCGCCATATTATCACCGACCATGTAACTTAAGCGTTGCTCTACAGTTTCTAAACCAGCCGCTGAGGACTCTGCCGCAACCTCTGGCGAAACTATCTCCGCTACTTTTTCTTCAGATTCTCCACCACATGCTGAGAGTGACAGTGCAACACATGCGACCAAAAAATATTTTAATTTCATGAAAAAACCTTATTATTAATGTAGTAAAAATGGACAGCCTGCTAACAAATAAAGGCTTATATGCTCACCTAACAATGGTATAACAAACACTTCATAATGGATACCCGCAGAAAAATCAGAATTAAACGAGGTAAAAAAATTCTTACGTTAAGCTTCTAAAGCTATTTCGACACATTAAACGCGCTAAAATTATTCACCGGAACAAGGCAGAAATGACTGATTGGAGTTTATTGGCACAGCCGCCAATTTAAGGTCTTACCTGCAAAAAAGGGAACAATGTTACTACCATTAGGAAGTACGATACCCGCTGGCACTTGCCATTTTTCTTTGACAAGTGAAATAACTGATCGGTTGCGAGGTAGACCATAAAAGTCTGCACCATAGTGGCTAGCAAAGCCTTCTAGTCTATCGATCGCGCCTAAATCATCAAATATCTGAGCGTAGAGCTCGATTGCACTCCAAGCACTGTAACAACCCGCACAACCACAAGCGGACTCCTTTCGATGCTGCTCGTGAGGCGCCGAGTCAGTACCCAAAAAGAATTTAGACGAGCCGCTGACAA
>JBLIME010000169.1:0-5897 GCA_047638515.1 Pseudohongiellaceae bacterium | reverse complement strand
TGACCAGATGACCAGCTATGCTGAAAAGCAAAAAGACGTTTACAAAAAAACGAATGATATGTTTATTGCAGACGCAAAGACCTATGCTGACATCGGTGTATCGTTTTTCGATAGCGCCCGCCTGTTAATGGAAGACACGGCTAAAAGTAACATGACTGCCGTTAAAGAGGCCACAAAGGTTGCTACAAAAGCCGTCACCCCCGCTAAATAATTAACGTCCAGCTGTTACGATTTATCGCTAGCAGCCATCACCGTTAAATAACTCTTCAGAACCTTCGAAAGCTACCAATGATATTGGTGGCTTTTTTTTTGCGCCTATATTTTATCGCTAAAATGATACCGATAGCAGAATATCTGAAAAATAACGACTCATCTGCTAACCGCTGGCTAACGCGATATTCTTTACGAAGCCATAACTCACTGCCGAGTGTATTCTCAACGTTTTGACGTAAGCTGTTTGGGTAGATGTTATGTTTTGTCGTTATCGCTTGGATTTGTTGCTGTAAAAGAGTCGAAAAATTGTTTTTGTAGCCCCTGCCACATATCAATATTCGTTTGGTTGAACTGGTTGAAGTTGTCGACAGGGTTCTGGGTTAACAGATTAGAAAACTGCTGATTTAGTTGATCTTGCTGCTGATTAAAAAATTGTAAACTCTGTGTTAAATATGCTGAAAACATCACGCTGTGATTGTGGTCGTAGTAGCGAATAAAGTGCATTAAATTTTCCGAGCTAAACAACGGATTATTTTCTGACTCCTGTTCTAAGATGATTTGTAACAGCACACTGCGGGTGACATCCTCCTTTGTTTTGCTATCAATCACTTTAAATTCAATACCATCAATGATCATATCGCGTAGGTCGTCAACTTTTATATATCGGCTTAAATAAGTGTCGTATACCCGACGATTGGGGTACTTCTTGATAATCCGAATAGCTTTTTCTGTCTCGGTCATACTCTCTAGTCTTTTTAAATTTTTTACGGTTAACAACAACAGCCGTATAGTTGTCACGACCCTTAAATCCTGAAATATTGAGTCCATTAATTGTGCAGAGCACAACTTATTGGACTATAGCACAGTCAGTATTCATTGTGATTGACCATCTTCTAATCAAGCCCTCACTACAGCGTGTCGCCAGTGGCATTGCGCCTAAGCCAAGTTTAGCGCTCAAAGGTTGAGTGGAAACGCAGCCCCTCTTAAAGCCCGTTAATCCCCGACGAGACAGTTAGGGAGTGCTCTTCGGCAGGGACTAGCACTGTTGGCAGTATCGCTAAAGCAGGCTTTGAAATTTTTCCAAGTGCCCCATAAGCAACAGCCGATGGGCCTATCTAAAGCGTAGATTGTTTTTTGATAAATCTTCAATACGATGACAGCCCATTAGCATCATGTCTCGCGTAAGTTCGCTTTTCATCAGCCCCAGCGTGCGCTCGACACCAGGTTGGCCTGCAGCGGCTAGTGCGTATAAATACATACGCCCAATACCCACCGCTTTTGCGCCGAGTGATAGTGCCTTTAAGACGTGCGTACCACGTTGAATACCGCCATCAAAGATGACATCTATCTTATCGCCAACAGCATCTACAATTTCGGCGAGTTGATCAAAGGAGCTACGCGAGCCGTCGAGCTGTCTGCCGCCATGGTTTGAAATGACGATGCCGGTACAACCTATATCAACTGCACGTCTAGCATCTTCGACACTCATTATACCTTTAAGGCAAAATTGACCGTCCCATTCCTTGACCATTTTTTCTACATCATCCCAGTGCATAGAGGGGTCGAGCATATTACTAAAGTAGTCGCCAATAGAAGTTGAGCTGCCGTTCATATCAACATGTTCTTCTAATTGGGGGAGTCTAAAGCGCTCGTGAGTCACATAATTAATACCCCACATGGGTTTGATAGCAAATTGCAGCAGTCCGCTGAGCGTTAACCGAAAGGGGATAGAAAAGCCTGTGCGCAGATCGCGCTCTCGATTGCCACCGGTGATTGAATCAACGGTAAGCATCATCACTTCGATGCCTGATTTTTTTGCTCGTGCCATCATCGCGCTATTGAGGCCACGATCCTTGTGATAATAAAATTGATAAACTTGCGGTGTGTTTATCTGTTGTGCAATTTCCTCCATACTTACTGTGCCCAATGATGAGACACCAAACATAGTACCGTATTTTTCTGCGGCGGCGGCTACTGCGCGCTCGCCGCGATGATGAAATAACCGTTGCAAAGCGGTTGGTGAGCAGTAGACCGGCAGGTCTAATTTTTGACCCATGACGGTGACCGATAAGTCGATATCCTTAATCCCAGTCAATACACTGGGAATAAGATCACAACCTTCAAAGGCTGCAGTATTACGACGATAAGTCGACTCATCATCTGCACCGCCATCGATGTAATTAAAAATAGGACTGGGCAATCTTTTTTTGGCCAGAAGACGAAAATCTTGGAAATTGTGGCAGTGTTTAAGGCGCATTGGACTCTCATTTTTATGTGTTGTATCAACAGCTAAAGTTAGCCTTTAAAATACTGTGCGATCACTGTAGGATCATCTTTTTTTAGAAAGCAGGCATCAAAGCCAGCATACGTTAGCCGTTAATTAAATGTGCATGCTTATCATCAATTTAAATATTACAGTAAGCGATTTAGCTTGGTAAGGAAGAGGCAATTTATAATATTTTAAGTGGTAAGACCAGTACCGTTAAATACGATAAGTTGTTCACCTGCTTATAGGCGACTTAGACCAATCCACCACACACTAGATAAAATTTTATGACAGATATTAGTCACATTAAGCAGTTTTTGAACTGTGAAACGCCCGATTTATGGGTAGAAAATGCGCTTGCTGATGTCGATATGTTGATAATCGACCATGCAAACTGTGAGAAAAAAGCGGCCAGTACGGCGATGAATTTAATTTACCGATACGTCGATAATTTTGAACTAATGAATAAGATGTCTAGGTTAGCTCGTGAAGAATTGCGTCATTTTGAGCAGGTCATCGCAATTATGAAGCGACGTAATATCGAATACACGCAGATAGAAGCAGCACGCTATGCGGGCGCCATACGTAAATCGGCCAGTAGAGAAGAACCTTGGAAATTAATTGATACGTTAATAATCGGCGCTATTATTGAAGCGCGCTCCTGTGAACGTTTTTCTAAAATAGCGCCACACCTAGACGACGAATTGAGTGCCTTCTATCTGTCGCTGCTAAAGTCTGAGTCTAGACACTATGAAGATTATCTGTCGTTGGCACGCAAGGCCTATTCTCAATCAGTTGCAGCCGATCTTCCCGCGATAAAGAAGATGACGATCGAGGACCGAATTAGCGAGTTGCTCGAGATCGAGAAAGTACTGATTGAATCTATGGATGACGAGTTTCGTTTTCACAGCGGTCCGGTCGCGATGGCCTAGCCGATTGGTTAATAAGCAAGCGAGAACTAAAATACGTTGAGTTTAGCCGTAGTTGCTAAAATCCAGCGCCATACATCAAAAGTTAATCCATGACTGCTAGCCAATAAGGAAAGGGAGTAAAAGCAATATGAAAAATAAAAAATTTAGCATTGGTTTGGTCGCAGTATTTTCAGTATTAGTGCTGATCGTGTTGGTGCTCAAGAATGTTGGGCCTACAGACGCAAATAAAGAACAATTATTTGAGCTAGGTTTTTTCAGATTTGATAATGCGCGAGCTCTAGCACAGGTTCCACTCCAAGATTTGGAGGGTAATAAAAGCACATTGTCGACACACAGTGATAAGTGGCAGCTAGTTAATTTTGGCTACATGTTTTGCCCAGACATCTGTCCAGTGAACTTACAATTAATGAGTGCAGTTAAGTCTACGTGGGATGCATCAAATTATGAACAAAGCTTTGGAATTACTCACATTACTTTTGATCCTGTAAGAGATACTCCAGATCGCTTATCCCAATACTTAAACTATATTGATCCTAATTATATTGGCTTTACTGGTGAACTTGAAAATATACGCAAGGTTGCACAGCAACTAAGCACGGTCTTTATTCATGAAAAACCCGACGAGTATGGTAACTATTTTGTAACTCACAGTGATAGTATCGCTGTATTAAATGCCAGTGGTGAGTACGTGGGTTTATTTAAAGGCCCTTATGATAAAGAAAATATGATGAAGGCCTTAGCGCTAATCATTCATTAAATTGACGGTTGATGACCTCAGTGATGTTCATGCGTATTTTCACTCGTTTCGTATTGTTTTTTTGCGATGCTATTGATTATTTTTTTTGTGCCATTGTTAAAATGTAAGGTGATATCTATTTTATCGCCAGCATTTATTGTTTCTATAACGCCAATCAACATAATATGATAACCGCCGGGTTGAAACTTAACGGAGCTGTTGGCCTCAATTGTTAAGGGTTCCATTCGTTGCATCTTCATTGCACCATTGCTGATTATATGTTCATGCATTTCTACTAGCCGAGCTGCATCACTGGCAACATCTATTAAGGTGATTGCCGCATCGCTATTATTGAGTATCGTTAGATAAGCTGCGCTATTGTTAATACCCGGTGGGGTTGTCTTAACCATCGTCTTTTCAACAACGAGTAGCGCACCACTGTGTTTCTTGTGCATATCATGTGTTTTATCACCAGCGTTGTCATCGCTATGAGAGCCATGTTGTTCGCGATTTTGGTTTTTTTTGTGCATGTCACTATGGCTGCTATCATCACTGTGACCATAGTTGTTCAGCGTCACTAAGAGGATAAAAAATATAAATTTCATAGTTATTCCTTGTCGTTTGAATATGAAGTTTTCGTAAGCCCATGGGCTATTCATGGTGATTCTTGTCTTTCTAAAGGTTTTACGAGTTATGTCGTTCCTTAAAAAAAATATTACGTGGGTGCTCTTTTCACTACTGCTGCTTGCGTCTACCGCGCTCTATTTCACGGTTATCGATCGCTATATGTTGTCGACGCAGAGCATTGCATTTTTTGATCAAGCGATAGACATTGAAAAAGTTTACGCGTCTATAAAATGGCCAGAGCAACAAAAAAATAAAATTCGAATTATCTACTTTTGGCAAGCTTACTGTCCATGCGATGCGACGGTTATGCCTCATTTTAATGAACTGTATAAAATACATGCGCAAGATGCCGTTGATTTTTATCTTGCAGATATTTCCCCCGTCACTTTATCGGCCTCCGATGAGTCGGCTACAAATCTTACAGCGGTAGCATCAGAGCGCAATCGAGTTTTTGATAAGCTACTGGGTCAAGAGTTAACGAATTTATTTAAACCCTATGTTTCGCACACACCATCGGTAGCTATTTGGAACGAAAATAACGAGTTAATTTATTATGGACCTCATAACCTAGGTTACGTATGTAATGCACAAACCAGTTTTGTCAAAAAAGTTATCGACAGCTTGCTGCAAAATATTTTTTCAAAAAATATAAATATTGTTGGTGAAGGCTGCTTTTGCAAAGTATAGCGGTCGTTAACAATCTCTAAAGCTGCATTGTCAGACTTGATAGGGCGGGGCACGGGCCTGTGGGAACGATAATTGTAGGGTGTCGGTAGATGATTGATTAATGCTTGGCTTTAGTCGAGCACTATAAAAAGATGAGTAGTGCTTTGGTCCATAAAAAAATTGTAGAACCTTATCACTGTCCATTTTGTTATGGATACAAAGTGGACAGTGATGGGGCTCTTTAGAGCTTTTAAACGCCTTATGGATAGCGCTAATATCGCTTTTTGAAAATTTCGAGTTCATCTCTACAAGCGTCACCCAACTATAGCCTTGGGAGGTGCACAGCAAAATTTTATCGTCATTAGTTGCGACGGCGTTAGCCAGGCCAATATTTAGTATCAGTATGCCAATGCTTAGATAGCTAATGAGTGAACGGCACCTTGTCATTAAAATACTT
>JBLIME010000168.1:0-5901 GCA_047638515.1 Pseudohongiellaceae bacterium | reverse complement strand
TTTAATTCGGGGCAATGTTACTTTAAGGCCAACTTTGCGCAACTCATTACTGTCGACGGGCATCGAGCTCTCCAAGATTTGTTGTTTATGTTCGTTGTTACAGGAGACAGCCTTTACCAAAACTGGCTGCTTACTGCGTTTATCGCCACAGTGCGTGACAGAGCTCAGTAATAGCAAAGAGCAGTAAACATCGGACTTTGGCCGCTGCTAGAGTCCCGCCACAGCAAGCTTAGAAGTATCACATCTACTTGTGCATCCAGCTTACGGCACTTTGTTCGCCATGAACCTTTCAGCGCTAATATGCCGCGGCAAGTGTTAGATACGGGCGGTGCCATGATAGCAGTGTTCAAATACTATTTTTGATAACCTTGAAAGAGGGGACTGCGCGAATGCTCAAATGGCACTAATTAATTTAAACGGCCATTTAGCTTCTCATGTCTAGTTAAGGTCGGTATGATCATAGTTGACTTACTGTTGATGCTGCAAATCAGCCCATCCGACTCCACACTTATTTTATAATATCTTGAAAGGTTCTGGCATGCTTAACTACTCTTGGCTCAAAGTATTATGCCTCACTCTTGTAGTGATGACACTATCTGCCTGTACTTCTATCGGTTTTCCTGGCGTCTACCGAGCCGACGTAGATCAAGGCAACTTAATGCACAAGGAGCGCCTAGCTGAAGTTAAAATAGGCATGAAGCCGCGTCAAGTTCGTCGCTTACTGGGCACGCCGCTGCTGACGGATACCTTCACCAAAAATCGCTGGGATTATTTTTATAGCTTACGCCAAGACAAGGATATTGATGTGCGTCATCACATTACGGTATTTTTTGAAGATGATCGTGTCACGGCTATAAAAGATCAGCTCAGCCCCTAATTTATTACGGCTACTAGGTGCGGGATGCCATCAATGCTAATCGACAAGTTTACCCGCCGCCTTGGCTGCACGCTTGCGCCTAACTTCTTTGGGATCGACAACGAGTGGGCGGTAGATCTCTACCCTATCGCCATTTTGTAACTCGTATTTATCGGGCATTCTGATTGACTGACCAAAAACTCCCATTTTCGAGGTGTCTAAATTGATGACACCAAAGTCATCAATAACACTAGAGCGCTTAGCAGCCTCGAGTGCAGTAGTACCTTGCGCTACCATGAGGACATAAATTTTTTGCCGGTCGGGGAGTGCATAAGCAACTTCGACCTCGATCATGTTCGTATCTTCCGCCACGTTATTGCTGCCTAGTTAATTGACTTATGGACTTACTCATTGACTTGCTGACGGATTAGCTCGTTGACTCAACAGGCGCTCTCATACTATTTTTATTTTAAACCGTCTTTACTAGCGCTTTCTTTGTTAACTAGAGCCACTTCCATAAATATCCATCGAGCGGAATTGACGATTATACAAACTATCGGCGCTTAACCATAGATTTCGTCGGCTCGACGGCACAAAGAGTCGACTTGTCGACTTGCAATCTCCTCAAGAAACTTACCTGCAGTCATCGCTAGCATTCGACTTTTAAATGAAAACTCGAGATCTAAGCTTACTTTACAAGCATCGTTATCAAGCGTCTGGAACCGCCAGACACCCTCGAAGAATTTAAAGGGGCCATCGCGCAGACGCATAATCATGCGCTCTGGCGGCAATAGTTCATTCCGAGTGACGAAGCTTTGCTGAATACCTCTTTTGCCGAGGGTCAGGCGCGCCTCGACGAATTTATCATCTCGAGATAATATTTCTGACGCGACACAACCCGCTAAAAAAAGCGGGTACGAGTCGATGTCGTCAATTAAGTCAAACATCTGCTGTGATGAGTAAACCACAATAGCTGAACGTGCAACAGTTGCCATTAAAAATGCCTTAGTAAAATATCGAGAAAGTAGCAAATAACAAGGATCACTAACAAATCGCTTTGCTAATGATTTACATTTGGATTTTCGATGAAGTGAATAGTTTAATTTGAGATGAGCGCCAATGACGCTAGCCAGCGGCTATCGAAACCTCCGATAGGGCCTACTCGGGCTACCGCGTTCGTGTCTGCCGCCAACCAACAATGATCTCATTTTGTCCTTAACCTAACTTGCAACTTAGTTGGTTACTTAATTTATACCCGACCTATGATCTAGCCTATGAAGGACATTTTTGAACTATTAAAGGGCTCGCCATAACTCACGTTATGTATAGCTTTATATTCTACACTAAACTGATACGTCGGAGTTATAACAACCGTTAAATACTCAGTTGCCAACGCATCTACTAAACAGTCGCTAGAATCGATAGTGTTTAGCCGCCATTGCCTCTATAATCTAACGATGGCAAAAAAACCAAAAACACTCGACAACACAATCGCACAAAATAAACGCGCGCGCTTTGATTTTCATATAGAAGACAAGTTTGAGGCGGGAGTGTCTTTGCTTGGCTGGGAAGTCAAAAGCTTAAGAATGGGCAAAGGCCAGCTGACCGAGACCTATGTCATTATACAAAATGGTGAGGCACTGCTGATTGGTGCGCAGATACAACCACTCAACACGGTATCAACTCACTATATCGTCGAACCAAACCGTACGCGCAAATTATTACTTAACCGTAAAGAACTCAACAAACTCTATATTGCAACCGAGCAAAAGGGTAAAACGATTGTTGCATTGTCGATGTTTTGGAAGCGTCACTTAGTTAAATGCACTATTGCTATTGCGTCAGGTAAAAAACAGCACGACAAACGCGATACCGAAAAAGATCGGGACTGGAATCGACAGAAGCAGCGCATTATGTCCCACAGTTCTCGATAAAGAGTCAACCCGCCTCTGGGCGGTCCAATATCACTCATGCAGTTGAAAGCCTATCTGCTTCAAGACCATCTCGAGGCCTCGACATCAACCGGTTGCGCCACGACAGTTTTTAACTTATTAGAAAAAACAGCTCTTGTTCCGTACCCGCCGCTAACTGATTCATGCCGACGCCACCTTAAACAAGTAGTCTCCACTCGCGAGCGTCAGCGTGACTGATACTGCTTGATGGTCTTCACCTTGCTTATCGAGCGCAGCGTTTATCCATTGTTCATAAACAGCTCGACTCACTCGAGCCCACAGATCGTAACGAATACAGACATAAGGCAGCCACTGGCCTTGGTACATGCGCAATTCGACAGGATGCTGCTTGCCGATAACGACTGTCTCATCGAGATTAGTGCTGACCTGCCACTGCGAGTCTAGTGCATCACTTAGCACTGCAACGAATGGCGTATCTTCCACCTTAATCTGTAGCCTTTCAGCAGGAGTAATTAAAAAATACTGACTGACCCCCGCGCTATTATCGTGCCACAAAATACTCGCAAACAGTTTAACCAAAGACTGCCTATTAATGGGATCGCCCTCGTGAAACCACTTACCTCGAGCGTCGATATAGATATTGATCTCTCCGCAATGCGCTTGCGCTTGCAGCGCCCACTGATCGATGGGCGGCGGTGTTTTACCCGCAGCGCTATTGTTGGCTATCATTACTTGATTAATCGGTGCCAATACGGCCTCTAAATTTTTCACATATTTACCTAATACTATTATTCACTGTATTTTACGCATCTAGCCTGCAAGACGAGCCATGCGTCGAGCCAAAAAGCATTCTACTTGTTGAAGTTCAACTCTTTTAGACTACGATTATACTGGCCTTTTGTTTTCAATAAACGCTCATTCTTTAGACTTAAGCCTGCTTGTGGCTACCTATCGTTGGCGCTGGAAACACCATGAGAGCCATCGTTAATCTATTCGCTGTCATTGTAATGCATTTGAATTTCAACCTAGCTTATGTGGATGCTACTGATCATTTTGTGCCTACGTTAAAGGCAATGCCTTTTGACGCAATCGATGTCGTCTTATTTAAACTGGGATTATTTGTAGCCTGCGAAAATCGAAGTTTCCACGCAAAAGCTACGCAACTAAAATTTATTCACACTTATAATCGCATGGCGTTAACTAGCGTTATAAAAACCCTGCGTCAAAGCTGGATACCTTTGAATGCGATGCAGCCTTAACAAATCTAAAGTCGACCTACAAAAGCACTGAATTGACTAAAATCGCTTTTACTGATTATCAGATAATGATCGAAGACTAGTCGAGGTAGTACTTAACTACCAAGTGCTATTGGTTGATGAAATAGACCCAAGTACAGTACATGCGCGGAATTAAGTTGGGGATAAGCCCCCCGGCAGGCTCACTTGAATCGCTGCCCGCTAACAATTAGCGCCAAAAAAAGTAAAAACACCTCAAGAGCTTATCGATGAGTTCGGCGGCCAAGGCCTTAACAACTCACTATCTATCCACGCTTGAACCCAAGGTGATGGCTTGGGTTGCCAAGCTTGCAAGCCCAGAGCTACCCTAACTTTATCACTGGCAATCACTTTACCCTTTAAGGTAACGCCCGTGCGTAGTAGTACCGATGACGCAGGTTTGCCCCCCACCCACATCGACTGCGTGATATAAATCCAACGATTGTCGTAGGCGGCTATCTGTGTTCGCAGCGTAACTTTATCAAACATGCGAATCCGCTTGCGGTATTGCACGGTGCTACCCGCAACCACTAACCCCCACTTATTCTCACGTAATACTTTTATCAAGCCAATTCGAATTGCCATCACAAAGCGACCGATATCACACAAGGTGAGCACGCGGCCGTTGTTCATTTCTAGAAACATATCGATGTCCCAAGGCATACAAATAAACGAATTTTCGAAAACGTCACTCGGATGTAACTTCTCCTGTGTATAAGCTTTTAGAGATGCCGTTAGTAAGCGTAAAACTGGATACATGACGTAGTGTTACCTCACCTGATGGTTTGAATTCAACAATATGCATAATGAAATCATCGTTAGCTATTAAGTCCATTTAATCGACGTCAACTAAATGTCATTGGTATGACGACATCTGTTCTATGACCTCCTTCACTGTATCTGTCGGGTCGCCTTTACGGCGGCACCTGACACTGCATTAAGTGCAAATAACAATGATAGTAACTCGCTTTTGGGGTAACATTCAGCCATTAAAGCCAACCGTTGACGTCATTAAAATGGACATCACAAAAACTAGCTAGGTAAGGAACTTCATGCCATTACTTATCCTCATTATAGTAACATTTGTGCCTATGCTGTCGCTAGCGGATAGCAATTCAGACTTAATCAAAAAATTCACAAAACTAAACATACCTGTTGTTAACATCATCTATATTAAGCTGACCAAAATTGCTGAGACAATGAACCAGCAATATAAGAAATCACATAACGACAGTGTCGCCATATCCGTTGTTGAGATGAGTAATGGCATCGCTTTAAACACCAACATCAGAGTGCCTCGCCATCAATTTTCGAAAGAAACATGCACTAAATTCCTAAAGGAAATGCGTCATAAGCTGTCGAATCAACTTCTCACCTACATGATATTTCCCTACAGTCCACAGTCTTTTCGGAACCAAATTCGATGGCTTATCTCACACAAAGTAACCCTCGTATCTGAAGACGATAAGAGCTCACAAGTCATCTGTACCTAGTTACCCAAAAACCTAGATTCAATGGCTAGGTAGGCATCGACTGAGCATTAGTGGTGCGGTGCGCAGATAATAGCGTTGACGCAGAGAGCACCTCTAACCGCGAACGATGGGCAGATCTGCCCACTGGGTGGTATAGGCGGGGGACTTGAAGTTTTGGCGCATCACCCACGGTTTACGAATACCTTGTGCCGCTATAAAGGCAGTACCCCGGCCATACTTTTTATTAATAAGGTCTAGGGTGGACATTACTTTATCGCTGATTAATGGCTGCCCACGACAAAACAGATCCTGCTGGCCATCATACTTCTCAACAAGCTCGATTAAGCCAATGCCCGCTTTTGAATACTGCCTTTTCGATAAGAATA
>JBLIME010000167.1:0-5903 GCA_047638515.1 Pseudohongiellaceae bacterium | reverse complement strand
TTAGTGCAAAGAATTTACCCAATAAGAGTTGTCGATGTTAGTGGCGATCAAATTGTTCTCAACGCAGGTGGTAATTCTCTCACCCAAGGGATGATACTTGACGTTTTTAAAGAGGGTAAGAAAATTGTTGATCCTTATACTGGCGAGTCATTGGGTAAAACAGAGAAAAAGGTAGGAGAAGTACAAGTTACTAGAGTTAATTCAAAAGTTACTTATGCACGACATATCGATGGAGCTCAAATTCTTTCTGGACAAGTATTAAGAGTGAGTGCACGTGTGAATAAGCCAAAAGAAATAGAAATAAAACGTGCAGAAACTGGTTTTAAAGCTCCATGGGACTAAAAATCAATATATATAGGTGAGTTATGAAATATTTTTTAAGTAGTATGTTATTTACTTTAATTTTTTCAAGTACACATGCTTCGGCTATTGGCGACCGAGAGCAGAACATACTTGCAATCATGGGTGGTCTTTATGTTTTGGAAAAAATTGTTAATACTGATTCTGATAAAAGAAAACGCAATCATGCTCAAGTGCAGGATCCCCCTTATCGTATGCACCATAAAACGGTAATACATAAGCATGAATATTTACCTGATAATTATAAGCAACGAAAAATACGCAATGGAAGTTCTTCATGTGATGATGCAGCATCATGCGCTTATCAGAAAGGTTTTAGTGATGGCATTAAATTAAGAAATAAACCCTCACAATATTGCAGTTTTTATGGTGGTTGTTAATTTATTGGTATTGGAGGTGCACAGGCTTTTACAAGGCTCTTGTCGGCCTAAGACTATACAAATTAAAGGAGGGAAAATATCTAAAGTAATAAGAATTGTTGCGTTTTTGTAACACCACACAGTTAATAAGCGTGGTGTAGAAAGAAAGCCCCTTTTTACTGGGGCTTTAACATAAGTTGGAGTCGGCCGGTAAGCCGGGTTCTGTCGTGGACAATCATTCATCTGCGATGCATGTCACCATGCACCTCTAGCAACCTACCCGAATCCAGCGCGGGTCGCGCCTCATACTCAATGGTAAATGGATTCCTATTTGGTCTTGCTCCGAGTGGGGTTTACCTTGCCACAAGCTGTTGCCAGTTGCGCGGTGCGCTCTTACCGCACCCTTTCACCCTTACCGACTTCTTATTTACAAGAAATAATAGGCAGGCGGTCTACTCTCTGCTGCACTTTCCGTAGGCTTGCGCCCCCCAGGGATTACCTGGCACTCTACCCTATGGAGCCCGGACTTTCCTCCCGCATGCACCTTAATGAACACATGTGAACATCAACGTTAACAAACAGGCGATTGCCTAGCCAACTCCAAGCGCGAGGTTAGCATAAACCGGTGATTAACTGAAAGACATTATTGTGTTATTCATACCTCTAAATCCCACTAAACCTGCTAGCCCTATCGAGTTGTTGTTCAGTAATGGCCAGCTAACTCGACAGCTTTATTTCCTAGGAGTCTGTTTTAACATACCTGATTTTCAGCCAGCCTCACTAGCTTGGCTTTTTTACTGACCCGCTTTAAATCGCTAGACTGAAGCTAAGGGTCTTGGGTTAACGATCTTAGCTAAATAACTTTAATTAAAAACCTTAAATTAACGGCTTCTGATTAAGCTCACGTTTAACGGCCCTAGGTTAATGACCTTAAGTTAATGACGCCTAGTCGCTAGTCTCAATATTATCTGCCACTGTTGACATGCGCTGCTTGTTGCTTTTTATATAGCCGCTTGAGTCGTTGGTGTTTGAACATATCGACGGTTAGTAGTAATAATGCAGACCAAATAAGTATAAAGGTAATTAATTTAGCGACAGAGAAGGGCTCGTCATATAAAAACAGCGCTAATACAAACAATATACTGGGCGCTATATATTGCAAGAAACCTAATGTTGAATAATTAAGACGCTTAGCGGCACCGGTAAACAATAACAGCGGAATAATAGTAACGGGTCCAGCTATCATCAATAATAACCAGTCACTAAGCGTCCACAGTACCGGTCCAGTATTGTTTGATGCTAACAGGCTCAGCAAAATAAAGGCGACGGGTAACAAGATAATTGTCTCGATAAACAAACTGGGGACCGAGCCCACATTGACTTTTTTATGCACAAACCCATAAAGCCCGAAGCTCACCGCGAGGGTAAGTGCTATCCACGGAACTTCGCCGTAAGTAATCAATTGAATAGCGACGCCTACGGTGGCTAAAAATACCGCAAACCACTGTAAGCTACGTAATTTTTCTTTGAGCAATAGATAACCTAAAACAATATTGAACAGTGGATTAATATAATATCCCAGACTTGCCTCAATGATATTATTTGAGTTAACCGCCCAAATATAGACACCCCAGTTGGTGACAATAAGCACTGTTGAGATTACTAAATACATGATTTGTTGGGGATTGCGGATAATTGCCAGTACATCGGGCCAGCGCTTCAATATAAACAGTAAGAAAAATAGGCAGACTGCTGCCCAAACGATCCGGTTTGATAAAATTTCTAACGCCGCAATATGACTGACCAATTTAAAATAAAGCGGAAACAAACCCCATATAATAAAAGCCGATACTGCCAACAAACTCCCTTGTTGTGGACGTGTCATTTATATTCCTAAGCATTGAGGAGACATTAAAGAGGCAATCAGGTGTCACTAGCCTTGTGGCTTGTAGCCGACCTTATTTTTTTGATGGATAGGCGCTGCGTTAGTGATTGATAACTTCATCGTAAGCCCATCCCAACCAGGGCATTAGTGCTTCTAGATCAGTTGCCTCGACGGTTGCACCACACCAAATGCGCAAACCTGATGGCGCATCGCGATAGGAGCCAATATCAAAGGCGACAGCTTCATCCGCCAGTAATTTAACCATTGCTTGAGTTTGTTCAGGTGTGGCTTTTAACGTTAAGCACACACTTGTATTAGATACTGTCGCCGGGTCTTTTGCTAAAAACTCAATCCATATATTTTCGTCGACAAACTGTTTTATCACCGCAAGGTTTGAGGTTGATTTTTTGACCAAGGCCCCATGGCCACCCAAACTTTCAACCCAATTAAGCGCATCGAGGTAGTCGGCAACACAGAGCATTGATGGTGTATTGATCGTCTCACCATTGAAGATACCTTCAATAAGCTTGCCGTTTTTAGTTAAGCGGAAAATTTTGGGCAGTGGCCAAGCAGGTGTATAGGACTCTAGGCGCTCGACTGCCCGTGGGCTTAAAATCAACATGCCGTGCGCACCTTCACCACCCAGTACTTTTTGCCAAGAGTAGGTGACGACATCTAGTTTGTGCCACGGGAGCTCCATCGCAAACACAGCAGAGGTCGCGTCACATAAGGTTAGGCCGTCTCGATCATCTGCAATCCAATCGCCATTTTTAACCTTGACCCCCGACGTTGTTCCATTCCATGTAAAAACAACATCGTTATTGAAATTAACTTTGGATAAATCTGGCAGCTCCCCATAGGGCGCGAGGTGAGCGTTGACATCGCTTAATTTTAATTGCTGTCTTATATCATCTACCCACAGTCGACCAAAGGATTCCCATGCGAGTACATCGACACCTCGGGCTCCTAGTAGCGACCACATTGCTAATTCGAACGCGCCGGTATCGGATGCCGGAACAATGCCTATCCGGTAATCGCTCGGTAAATTCAATAAGCGCGCTGTTTGTTCGCAGGCTTGCTTTAAAGGCAGCTTGCCTATGGCAGCTCGATGCGAACGGCCCAAAGGGCTAATATCTAGCGACTCCACTTTATAACCAGGACGTTTAGAGCAAGGCCCTGAAGAAAATTTAGGGTTGACGGGTTTTATTGACGGCTTAGTGAATACGAAAGGCTTGACCATGGGGTCCTCGGCAGGGCTAATAGTTTAAAATGAATAAAGTAGGCAATTAAGACGGCATAATTATGGCTCTAACGGCCAAATTTTTCAGCTGGCATCTGATTATTAATAATGTGGGCTTAGTAACAGTGCCTTTAATACACTTATATTGCGGGCGTAAAGACACTGAGCGCAGATGAAATGTGCAACGCAGTGGACAGTGAGTCTATTATGGATGCCTATATTTATCTATCGATGTCTATAACTGTTTATGGTTATATCTACACATATACTCAGTTGAATCGTTAGGGTTTAATTAATTGCTCCACCTTATAACCCTTTTGACGAAGCAATCTTAACAAACCATCCTTACCGACAAGATGTAAGGCGCCCACCAACACATATTCTTTAGCGGGTGTCGCTAGTAATGCTTCTAGTTGCGGCAGCCAGCGATTATTGCGTTGCACCAACAGTGACTCATACAGTGCAGGAAAGCGATTCATCCAGGGTGTTAGCGAAACATTAACTAGCGCCTGATTATCGCCAGCACGCCATGCTTTTTTTATGTCTTGCATTAATCCTGCTATTTTCTCAGCCTCGCCGAGCGCGTGCCTAATAGTAAAGCTTTCGCGACCAATACCCAATGTCGCTAATGCGCGAAATTGATCGTCGATAGTCTCCAACGCAAGTTGCGACTTGTTATCCCGTCGAGATTTGTCACTAAAAAACTCATCGACGCCTTTACCTGCCAACCCTAAGCGCTGCAGTTCTACAACGGTTAATACCGCGGCAAGCATACCTGGCTTCATTGATTCAAAAGACGTCATTAACAGACCGCGGGACGTCAGAAAATTATTTAACATCTGATAGGTAGACGTATCTAGAACATCAGAGAGCTGAGTACCGTCGCTGTAATAGGCGTACTGGGCAAATTTTTGTTGTGAGGCGGGGCTATTGACAATATCCGGCTCCACCTCAAAAACTAATAGGTCAGCCCGTTGATAAGCGAGTTCAAATTCGGCGGGCAGTGGAAAGTCTTGCTTTGTAAGAAGGTGTATTGTGCCGCCTAAAAATAAAATATTGTCGCCGCTCGTTATCTTCCATACGGAGCTTTTTGCATCGGTTAAGGCCGAAATACTCAGTAGTAGACAAATCGGCAAAAAATTTTTTAATAACGCTTGCATCGCTGACACTTAACTATTGTTATCACTTTATATTATGGCTGTTCATCAAAGCGTTTAACTAGGCCTGGAAATTCATCAACTGCATCTGTTTTTATAATCATTAAGGTGAGTTTACCGACTTCGAACCCCCACTTCTTCATGACTGTCTCATTGATAACTACGCCTGGAGAGATCTGATACATCCAATCATCCATTGCTAAAACAATTTCATCGTCTTTATAAGGGACACGAAGATCGTAAGCGAGGCGAATGGCATTACCACGCACCTTAATCACCGCAGCACCTTCAACATCTGCTGCAGTACCGATGTAATCACCATTATCTTGCTTGATCATCGTCCACAAACGAGTCTGCCTCTCGCCATCGTCAAACCAAAAGACTTCGTCTAACGTTCCCTTGCTACCTGACCACTCGCCCTTTAAAACAGCGCTAAAGTGACGCGTTACCTTTCCTGAACGATCGCGCAAAATACCGTAGGCAACTATATCGCCACTAAAAAATGACTCTAAAGTTATTGCCGGCTGCATGTCTGAATAGTCATCAACTTCGACAGATGAGCAGGCCGACAATAGACCACTAAGACAAATAATAAATAAAACTTTGATCATCTTCATCGACTTTTGAACCCCTAATCCCGCTAGTTTTATATCTAATAATACCTACAATCTGGCAGATAAAGAAACTTTAATACTGGTCAATCTACGTCGGCTAGCGTTGAGGAGATCGATACCTATAACGATACAACGCTTGACGATTGTTGCTTTTTTAAAAACAAACCTAAAAAAATGCCGTTTAATCAGCGGCGAAAAAACACCTGTTCTTGGCTTTAAATGCTGACTTTAGAATTAGCACAATCGTAGCATGCACCGATCTTCGACTGATGCTTGAGTAGATGCAGA
>JBLIME010000166.1:0-5904 GCA_047638515.1 Pseudohongiellaceae bacterium | reverse complement strand
TCACTCTCACTCTCACTCTCACTCTCACTCTCACTCTCACTCTCACTCTCACTCTCGCCCTCAATTTCAACCTCAATCATCAATCATTACTGATCTGGTGAGTTTTAAGACGGCGGTCTGTTTTACCGTCAGACGTCTATTAATAGCGACTGTGACCTTGTCGATACATGTATTAGAAAATGAATAGATCAAGGTTGATAATTATTTAAGTGATGACTAGATAAAATTAAGTTGACGTTTAGGTCGACATGTTTTGGGTAAAATTCTGTAATATAAGCTATAATAAGGTGATGGATTTTTAAACGGAGTGTGCAGAATATGCTCGTAAAAAACACCTTGCAAGCGGCGCTACAAGAAGTGAGCCAACTCTGTGGTGATAACTATTTTTCGCACCTAGTCGAGAAGTTAGCTACTTTAATAAATGCCGACTATACCTTCGTTACTCGGCTTGAGGCCGAGAATACTTTTTCGCAAACAATAGCGGTTTGGGGTAAAGAGCAGTTAATTGAGAACTTCCGCTACGATTTATTGGGCACTCCTTGTCAGGATCTTACTTCTTCCGGTGTCTGTTGCTTTCCCTCTAAAGTAACTACCTTGTATCCACATGACCAACTACTTGTCGATATGAACATAGAGTCTTATATGGGAATCGCTCTTCATGATGGTGACGACAAGGTCATTGGTTTACTGGTCGCTTTGTTTGAAAAAGAACTTGCATTAAAAGATGAAGACACTCTAAAAGATGTTTTTTTAGTCTTCTCGCTCCGAACTGCCGTGGAAATTGAACGCTACCTATATGAGCGACAGCTTAAAGGGCGAATAAAGCAGCTGGAATCAAAAAATAAAAAATTACGCATTGCTCAGCAGGTATACGACTACACCCACGATGGCATCGTCGTGTCGGATGCGAACAACTTGATCATCGACGTCAATCATGCTTTTAAAACGCAAAGTGGCTATCAGCATCAAGAATTAATAGGTAAGAACCCTAACATCATCTCATCTGGTTTATATGGGCAAGAATTTTATGAAACCATGTGGGATAACATTATCGACAAAGGTTTCTGGCAGGGCGAGCTAGTCAATCGTGACAAAACGGGTCGAACTTTCCCCGCATTTACATCTATAAGTTCTATTCCGGGTTCTGATGGCCAAGCATTGAATTATGTGGCTATCTATCGCGATGTAAGTGAGCAAAAGGAGGCACAGCAGTTAATCTCTTATCAGGCAAGTCACGATCAGTTGACATGCTTATATAATCGTTACGAGTTTAAAGGCCGGCTTAAGCAGCGTCTTATTCATGCCAGTCGTCAAAATGAAGCAGGTGCTCTGATGTTTCTTGACATTGATAATTTCAAATTAATCAACGATACTTTAGGTCATATTGCCGGTGACATTCTTCTCAAACAAATTAGTCAACGCTTAAAAGATAATTTGCGTGATGACGACCTATTGGCGCGCTTAGGCGGTGATGAATTTTCTATTTTTGCAACAGTTGATGATATTGCAACCGTAGACATTTTAGCCCATAAAGTATTAACGCTATTCAACGAACCCTTCGCACTAGATAAAGGTCGAAAAGTAAGGGCCACCACCTCAATTGGTATTTGTCTATATCCATCGGATACGTCAGATCCCGATGAATTACTAGCTTCTGCCGACCAGGCTCTTTACAGCGCCAAAGATTATGGTCGCAACAATTTTTCCTATTTTACCAATGAATTAAGAGCTAAGGCATCTCGTGAGCAACAGGTGCAACAACGCTTACGCTTGGCTATTGAAAATGAGTCACTTGATGTTCATCTACAACCGATTATGAATGTAAATACAGGTGACATTAGTCATCTGGAGGCCTTGGCTCGTTGGCACGATGCTGAATTAGGTCAAGTGTTTCCCGATGAATTTATTGCTGTAGCTGAGCACAGTGGTATGATTCGTCGATTAGGACTGCAGATTGCCAAGAAGGCAATTATCTATACCCAACGTTTGAGCGCAGCATTGAATAAGCCTTTACAGGTATCGATTAATCGGTCCACGCTAGAGTTTGAGTTACTCAACGAAGAGTCTGACCCATTGTTTAATTTAGTTACTCAGTTAGATTTTGATCCAAAATATCTTTGCATTGAAGTAACTGAAAACTTGATGCTTAAAAATCCCGCGATTGCGGAGGCCTCGCTTAAACGCTTGAGAAAATATGGATTTACCTTGTCGATGGATGATTTCGGTAGGGGTTATTCGTCCTTGAGTAATCTCAAACATTTCATTTTTGATAGCGTAAAGGTTGACCGTAGCTTTGTAGACGAGCTTGATAAAGATAGATACAATTTTATTTTGGTGAAAACCATAATCGAGATGGCGCATAATTTTGGTATGAAAACAATTATCGAAGGTGTTGAAAATCAAGCTCAATTAGATATTGTCCAACGATTAGGTTGCGACTATGTACAGGGTTATTTGTTAACGCCTGCGTTAGACTTTGAAAATATTAGTACATATCTTAACAATTACAATTCACACGCTTATCATTTATAGCAGGGCAAGCTAGGTGGCTTAACTGTCGATGTCTGCAGCTATGTTAGAAAAAATTGCAAAGATATAAATTTCTTTGAGTTCGCCTGCTAGAGAGTATGTAGAACGATCTTAACTTGATTAGCAATCTCTTGATTTTTATCAACTTGCCTCGACATACCAAAGCCACGTTAAACCTCCGTTTCACTATCATCAGATAAGGTTTAAATCCTAAAATTTAACACTAAAATCGAAGCTCGAAGCTCATGATTTATAGTTCATCGAAAAAGCGCTTATATGATAATATCTCGCAGGCATAGATTAGTTGCATAAAAGATTATCAGACACTTTTTTACCTAGTGTAAATATATACTTTAACGTTTATCATCGTAAATTGAATACGTTATTTTGTTGGTAAATAATTTTTTAATTGAGTCGCTAGTAAGTATATTAGTCGTAAAAGCGCGCTAGCGGTATTGTATTAGCTCTAGTATCAAAGATTTTGAATGTTCACAATATGATTGTCCGCTGTTGTTAGAATAAGGCTTTTTTTGTCGTCGTCCTGCTTATCCCAGTTTCTATAAATCATACCGATACGAGGATTTTTTGATAAAGTTTCACGATGTTTGATCATAAAGCGCCAGTAGAGACTGTTGAACGGGCAGGCATCATCACCAGTTTTTTCTTTTATTTTGTAGTCGCAGGTTTTGCAGTAATCACTCATTTTATTAATGTAATTGCCACCAGCTGCATACGGCTTGGTGGCAACAATTCCACCGTCGGCAAACTGACTCATGCCGCGTGTGTTGGGTAGTTCGACCCATTCAATGGCATCGATATAAATGCCCAGATACCACTCGTCAACTTGATCTGGATGAATCTCTGTTAGCATGCAGAAGTTTCCCGTGATCATTAAACGCTGTATATGGTGCGCATAGGCATGATCCAATGATTGATCGATCGCGTGTTTCATGCAATTCATTTTGGTATTGCCACTCCAAAAATAATCAGGCAGGTTGTTCTGTGCATCAAGATTATTGTAGGTCTTATAGTCGGGCATATTAACCCAATAGACACCGCGTATATACTCGCGCCAACCTAATATTTGGCGAACAAAACCTTCTACCTGAGCAATGTCTATCATTGCGGTCGTAGCGTCTTTTGCATTAGCCTTGTGATAATAATCTACTGCCTCGTTAATTACCTGTAACGGGCTTAATATTTTACTATTTAATGCAAAACCAATGCGCGAATGATATAGGCTCCAAGCAAATTTACTTTCAGTCGTCATTGCATCTTGAAACGTTCCAAAATTTGGGAGGCACACCTCACAAAAATGCTTCAACAGTGCTAACGCTTCTTGGCGATTCGTCGGTGAACTTAAGTTATCTTCTGATTTACCAATGGTGCTAATGTTGTGGGCTTTTAATCTAGCTAGAACGTCAGTAACATCTCGCGAAAAAATTAACGGCGCGGGAATTTTTTCTATATCTTTTTTATTCAGTTTTTTTCTATTGTCTTTATCGTAATTCCACTGGCCGCCTAGGGGTTGGTCATTATCCATTAATATCGAAAATTGCTTGCGCATTCTCCGATAAAAAAATTCCATTTTTTGATGCTTGCCCTGTTTGAAATGTTGTTTTATGTCGGTGAAGGGCAACAAAAAATGTTCTGAATCATAAGCCATGCTCGTGATCGATCGAGCGTTTAACGCTTGTGTATAATTTTCGAGCTGTTTATGTAGACGATACTCGTCGGGGTATTGATGTTCAAAATTAGAAATTTGATGTTGTTTAATAACATCATCCAGTAAGCCTTCAATATTTTTATACTGATTGGTTTCATCTAAGGTTAAGTGCAACACTTGATGACCTGCCTTCGTCAAGGCAACGGCAAGTTGCGCCATGGCACTAAAGAAAGCACAAATTTTTTGGATATGATGCTTTGTGTACGTGGCTTCTTGCCTCATTTCGGCAATAATATAGAGAACATCATCATCTTTAGCTTTAAACCAACTATGGTCAGCATTTAGCTGATCGCCAAGAATTAATCGGAGGGTTTTATAAGTAGGATGGTTTGTATTCATAGAGGTATTGTCTTTGTTTAAGGTTCGGGTTGCTTTTGTCGACGACATCGCTCGGAGCAATACTTGACGTTTTCCCAATCTTTTTTCCATTTTTTGCGCCAACTGAAGGGTAAGTTGCACACAAGGCAGTTTTTAGTTGGAAGATGTAGTTTTTTGTGGGCCATTATTTACGTAGTTGCCTTTATTTTAATTAAAGGGAGAAATGTTAGAGTTGTGTCGATTCGTGGAGTGAGAGCCAAATCTGCCGTTTCACATCTAAGGCTGCACGGGTCGGTAGCTCTCGATTCACACATAAAAGAGCTATTAACGTTTAGAAACTACAAAACCAAAAACCTCAATTATTTTAAATCGGCCAGTCTGCTGCATCGATGTAATCGAGGGAGCCTGTGCTCTCTACACCGCCCCATTTTTTGATAAATACACCCTTTGGGTCATATGATTGAGCTTGTTTTTGAAGACTAAAATGCCTGCCACCACGGGGATCACAGCCAACACCTGCGATATATTGCCAATTTCCCCAATTACTAGCTACATCATAATCAATCAGCTGTTGCTCGAGGTAGGCAGCACCACAACGCCAATCTATTTGTAGTTCGTTGACCAGACAGCTAGCAACAATTTGGCGTCCTCTATTGGATAAGTAACCGGTTTTGTTGAGTTGATGTATGCATGCATTGACAATGGGGTAGGGTGTCTTACCATTACACCATTGTTTGAATCTTTGTGGGTAAAAACTAGTTAATAGCTTCTTATCATTAATACCTTTGAAGGCAAACATAAGTTTGCCAAAGTGATAGGCATACCACTGAAAATACTCGCGCCATAATAGTTCAAAGTAAATCCAGCGAGTTGATTTGTTTTCTCCAAATTGTTTTTCGTATTCTAATAGGCTAGCAACAACTTCTCGCGGTGACAGACAGCCATTCGCTAACCACGGTGAAAGCTTAGTGGACAAAGACCATCCCTCTAGCTCGTTGCGCGTATCGAAGTAACTACTCGGCGCCGTTGTCGCGAGATAGGTTTTTAAGTGTTCGAGTGCAGATTTTTCTCCACCTACAAAACCTGGCTTTGGGCCTGAGTAATTGACACGGGGAAGACGACTGCTTTCAACAGACAAAGCTGCCGGTAAGTTTAACTTCAACGACTTACTCACATTGACAAGTGGGTCTATGTGATTCTTAGTCGAGTCAACATGCTGGCGGAACTTAGAAAATGTTTTTGGGAATTCATCGATATGAGTTAACTGCTGTTTAGTAAATAAAGTTGACGATTCAACGCTAGTAAAGTCTAGTGCTGAATACTTGTCTTTT
>JBLIME010000165.1:0-5930 GCA_047638515.1 Pseudohongiellaceae bacterium | reverse complement strand
TCGGCTTGCTAGGCAACACCCAAGGTGAAGCCCGCCCAATGGCCTTCGTCGAAGATACTGCGGTACCACCCGAGCACCTCGCAGACTTTATCGTTGAATTCCGAGCATTACTCGACTCTCATAATCTGCAATATGGGATGTTTGGGCATGTCGATGCTGGGGTTTTACATGTGCGCCCCATCCTCGATATGAAAGCACCCAATGACGAGAAACTAGTGCGTCAAATTACTGATCAAGTCGTCGAACTCACTCACAAGTACGGTGGGCTTTTATGGGGAGAGCACGGCAAGGGCGTGCGCTCTGAATTTTCGCCTAAGTTTTTTGGCCCTCTATATCCGCTGCTGCAGCAGATTAAACAGACTTTTGACCCTAACAATCAACTCAATCCGGGTAAAATCGCCACCCCCAGCAAGAATATTCCTTTGCTTAAAATTGATGGGGTGAAAACTCGTGGTCAATATGACAGAACTATCTCAAAAGATAATTGGCAGAACTATAGTGAGGCCATGTTTTGCAACGGCAACGGCGTTTGTCACAGCTGGGATCCAAGCGATGCGATGTGTCCATCTTGGAAAGGCACGCGTCTGCGGACCCACACGCCCAAAGGCCGAGCGTCATTAATACGCGAATGGTTGCGCCAACTAGACAAAAAAGGCACGAGCACCACTGCTGAGGTGCAAAAAATTCACGCGCAAACGAACCTACAGATGCTTGCAAGCCTACCGAGCAAAATCAAGAATAGCTTTGCTAAAAAATCTGGTGTGTATGATTTTTCTCACGAAGTTCACGAGTCTATGATGGCCTGTCTAGCTTGCAAAGCATGTACTGGCTCGTGCCCCGTTAAAGTGGATGTTCCTGAGTTTCGCTCAAAATTTTTAGAGCTTTATTACAGCCGGTATCTGCGACCAAGCAAGGACTTTTTTGTCGGCTCTCTAGAAAAAACTTTACCGTTGATGGCACGCTTCCCACGCAGCTATAATCTTGCAATGAAGATGGGCTTGAGTTACTGCTTGGATAAAGCCTTAGGTATGACCGATAGTCCATTATTATCCACCATTGATTTTGATCGCGAGTTGCGCCAGCGCGAGATTTACTACACGAGTCACGACCGCTTCAAAAACTTGGATGCGCAAAGTAAAAAGAACTCCGTTATTATTGTACTCGATGCCTTCACGCGCTTCTTTGAGACCGAGTTGGTGCTCGACACTATCGACTTAATCCGCAAACTCGGCTTTGTACCCTGGATAGCGCCCTTTGTAGCTAATGGAAAACCGCTTCATGTCCACGGTTTTCGCAAAGCCTTCGGCCGCATCGCTCAATCTACTAGCGACACGCTGAATGCTCTTGCTAAAACGAACATCAGCTTAGTGGGTATAGAGCCATCCATGACATTAGCTTATCGCAGCGAATATACTAAAGTTGTCACAAACGCACCTAATGTTTTACTGGTTCAAGAGTGGTTGGCTATGCAGCAGCTAAGCCTTCACCAGCCAAATGAGACTAATGTCAATTCGAGAACCTACCATCTATTAGCCCACTGCACAGAAAAAACTAACGCTGCCCCAGCCATTAAAAACTGGCAGGCAATTTATCAACAGCTTGGACATACGTTGGAGATAATTAATGTTGGCTGCTGTGGCATGGCCGGCACCTATGGACATGAAAGTGCTAATGTAGATACGTCTAAAAAGATTTACGCACTCTCTTGGGCTGCGGTCATCAACGACGATCAATATAAAGATAGCCTAGTAGCCAGTGGCTTTTCATGCAGAAGCCAAGTCATGCGTATCGATAAAAAACGTATCCCAAACCCAATTCAGGCTTTATTAAACTCATAAAGTTTTAACTGAAAAATCTGAGGACAGGCGCTAAACCTTCAGGCCTGCCCTCAGGTAAGTCAATTTTTGCCACTTAAATAACCAACAATTTGATCTCTATACTATTGCGAGTCGCATTTGAGTAGAGGAACTCCTTGTGTGTGCATCCCGCCATTAAATGCGTGTTAGCTCAAGCGGTGCTCTCTAACGACGTCGCTAGCTTAACCATAACTCCCTCGAAAGCACTAAGATAAGCACAAACACTCTGTGCAGCTAATGCTCTTGGGGCCAGAAATAAACTTAAACGCCATCGACATCGACATCGACATAACTTATAAAACAGATCGTAAACCCGATCGCATCACCCAGAAGTAGACTCAGTAGCTAATGCGCTTGCTTGACTTTATAGTCGACCACTAAACGCGCAGTAGCTATCTTCGTGTTAACCGCCTGGGTTAAAGGTTTTCAAAGCTACCCGACACCTAGTCGTCAGCCTAAGCAAAAAAGCCCAACGACACAGAAGCAGTACAGAAATAATAGCGAGACAATAGAGATGCATGGGTACAAATAATGTCTCCAGTGCTTAAATTAAGCAGTCGATTAACTCCGGGCGCTATTCTTTAACGGCACCGTAAACTTAAATAGAGACAAGACTGACTCTAACAGCATGCAGCCGAGCGCTTACAAAATCCACATTAGTCAATCAAAGTCTAAGATGCAGACATGATCTAATGGGTTATGGCTCGCGCTTGATCAAATAAAAACTACAAGTACGCCCATAAGGCTTATATACACCTGCCCTCTCTATTCAGAGTAAAGTGTTAACCATTGACGGCAAACCTCTCCCCGACCAGCGATCGATAATCGCTCAATGACCGACATTCTTCGATCATTTTCGACCACAGCCAATCACCATTAAACATAAGTAAACAAATTATTTATAATATTCAATACGTTACGATCAAGTGACGAATGGCACAAAAAATGCAAGCACAGACCAATGCATGGATGGTGTAGGCACCTGACTGTAGCTGACTATCGTTAACCGCGGGCACTCATTAGGCGAATCAATCAATGTTGGTAATATCAGCCGAAGCGACACCCTAACTCGATAATTATTAGAGGGCTCGCTGTAAAACTTCAAAAAGAGCGCGAACTAAGACAGCGAACTTGGTGATCACACCCCGAAGGCCCTGGGCGACACAAACGAATATCGCCATCGAGAATAGTTAAAACATGGGTTGGTTGACTACACTTATTATCAACAGCGGTCCTTCTCTAGCCCTTAGTGTACCGAGCTAGTCTAAGCAGAGGGGCTTCGCGACCAGCTGCTATTTTCGCAAAATAAGATGGTGTCAATGCATGATTTACGCTTTGGCTTAATATTGCTCGAGGTCGCGGTATTAGAGCCCTCCCTAAGTATATGCTTCGCAAAGGTATAAATAATCACCTTGTACTCATACTTATCTCACTAGTTATTGATACCAAAAATATGATGAATCGCCCCGGAGTTTACGAAACAAAATTGACCGTTATTTTAACTATGGCCATTCTGTTACCGCTACTTTTGTTTGGTGTGCTGACACTGCAAACAGTTTCCAAGACTGTCACTGCAAGTATCGCCGATGACCTCAAAAAAAAATCGCTTTTGGTCTCTAATGACATCAACCAGTTCATCAACGAGCGTGTTAGTTATATAGGCGCATCGTCTCAAGCTGAGATACTAAGGTCCAACAGCACCTCAAATATAACTCAACAATTAAAAGCGTTGGTGGGCGCCAACTCATGGATCAATCATATTGATGCTTTAGAGTCAGACGGTATAATTTTTGCGAGCTCGCGTCACCAAAGCGCAATTGGCAAGCATATTTTAAACCAACACCCTAACTCAAAGAGTATTCACACTATGTTGGCATCCGCGCAACAGGGTGAAGTCTTTGTAGCTGAAGCCTCAGAACATAACAGAAGACAAGGCCTATTAATGATGACGCCAGTTGTTGACAGTGTCGATGGATCGGTCACTCGCGCACTTTTTTTTGAAGTCAATTTTGATAGTCTCACTGACATTATTAGTTTGTTCGGCGATGGTCTTATGGGCGGCAACTATGCCTACATAATTGATAGCACTGGCAGAGTGTTAGCCTCTAATGATCCTTCAATGACACTACTGTCACCAATCCCTAGCCTATCAGTTCAACATGGCTTATTAGATACCCTCACGCATCACCGGAGTGCTGGGCATGTCATTTATTCAGATCAGGCCGGCACTGAAATGATGGCAACCTACGCTGACATAGATGAATTTGGAGCTAACAGAGCGTTAGATTGGACTGTCATTGTGATTGCACCTATGGATGTAGTCGCCGCTATGGTATCAAAAATTAGATTATTGCTTTTTAGTTTTGCTACTGCCGTTGCAGCATTGACGATACTGTGTGTATTTTTTTATGTCTCTAAACTACAACGCAGCCTCAAGGAAATTGCTCGGGTGTCGACTATTATCTCCCAAGGTGATTATTCAAAACGCCTTGTCCAATCGGGGCAATCGGGAGCATTGGGGTTACTGACCAGGGCCTTTAATCATATGACGAAGGCCTTAGCAAACTCAGTAAAACAACTAGAAGAACGTGAAGCCGTCGTTAAACACCAGGCCCATTATGATCGGCTAACGGGTCTACCGAATAGATTCCTTATCATCGATCGCCTTTCTCAGCTTTTAAAAGAGGCCGCGCTCGATAACAGTCTGGTCGGTATTATGTTTTTAGATATTGACAACTTTAAGAAAATAAACGACTCACTGGGTCATGAACATGGCGACAAGGTGATTCTCGAAGTATCCCATCGGCTCAGTGATCATGTACATGAAGCAGACTCAGTAGGACGTCTTGGTGGTGATGAATTTGTTGTTTTACTCAAGGGGATTAAAAACTGTTTAGAAGCCAAGTCCATCGCCGATAATATCCGCTTTGTTCTCGGCAACACTCTCATCGTTAATGATCGAGAGTTACAGGTGACGGCAAGTATCGGTATTTCTATTTATCCCGACAATGGCACTCAAGCTTCAGAATTACTAAAACATGCTGACTCAGCCATGTACGCTGCCAAAGATTCAGGTCGCAATACTGTTGCGGTTTTCGATGACGAGTTAGATCAAAAGATAACCCGTCGCCTAGCGGTAGAGGAACAGATGCAGCAGGCGGTAGATTCGAATGAATTTGAGGTGTACTACCAACCAAAAATAGATATAACGAGCGGTCATATAATTGGTGCGGAAGCTTTATTGCGCTGGACAAATTCAGCCTTAGGCAGTGTTTATCCCGATGAGTTTATCCCCATAGCGGAGCAAACGGGTTTGATAAATCCTATCGGACAATTTGTGGTTAAAGAAGCATTTGAAGCCACTAAGGAGTGGAACAGTAATTTTGATGAAACTTTCGTTATTGCCGTTAACCTATCCCCAAAACAACTGAAAGACCCTCAGTTTGTCTTATCGGTCAAAGAGTCTTTGCACCGTATAAAAATATCGCCAGCTTGTGTTGAGATGGAAATAACCGAAGGCATTTTAATGGGTGACCACTCTTACATTAATGATGCTTTAAATGAATTATATATCCTCGGTATAAAAATAGCGCTGGACGATTTTGGCACCGGCTACTCTTCATTAAGCTATTTAAGAAAATACCCGTTTGATATTTTAAAAATTGATCGAAGTTTTATTCACGACATAACAGCTATCTCAAGCAATAAAGAGCTCACAAGTGCAGCGATAGCGATGGCACATAGCTTAAACTTAAAAGTTGTAGCCGAGGGTATCGAGACGACTGAACAACTCAACTTACTCAAAGAAATGAAGTGCGAATATGGACAGGGTTATCTTTTTAGCAAACCTGTCTCTAGAGACGAAATGACTCAGCTACTCGAGTCCTCAGGCGTTAAAAATTGCAGACCGACCAGCACTTCTAGGCCTGCCTAGGACCAGCAATGGCCGTCTTCAGGGGCTTGCAGTTAACTTAAGTGATTAACCCTTTACTGATCAGTTAAGGCTCTCTCGCCTACCAGACTCAGATTTATTCAAACCACCACTACGGCTGCTAGGGGACGAGCAACGACTCT
>JBLIME010000164.1:0-5984 GCA_047638515.1 Pseudohongiellaceae bacterium | reverse complement strand
AAGTTCCTTGGTCGCGTTAAGAGATAATGAGCCAGATATTTGCTGACCTTGTATTAGTTGTTGCATTAATTGGCTCCAAAGGCTGTGAGTTCTGCTCGCAATGCTTGCCGATCCGATAGATTATGGTCCAGAGATAGTAGTTGCTCGACGCGTGAACTAATTTCATTAATGGTGCTGTTAAAGGCCTGTGAGATCTCGTCGCTAGTGCCGATAACTTTACTGGGATCAGCCAACCCCCAGTGTAATTTGATCGCTGTACCAAACCACAGTGGACACGACTCGGCAGCCGCCGAGTCACAGACGGTGACGACCACGTCCGGCGCAAAACTCTCAAGCTCATCCCAAGATTGACTGACTAGATTGTCGGTGTTGATACCTGCTTGCTGCAGGTGCAGAATTGACAGCGGATGCACCTGACCTGCGGGCTGGCTGCCGGCACTCTTGGCGAGTATTTTACCATGAGATAGATGATTGGTAATGGCCTCAGAGAGGATGCTGCGACAGCGATTATGCGTGCATATATAAAGTATTTTCATATTCTTTCCCGTTGAGTCTAGCAATTAGCAAAGCTCACCACTGCGCGTTAAATTATTTAATGCAACCGCAAGGTCGCTCTGTGCTGAGGTCGCAGTCAGTTGCAACACCTGATGTGCCCAACCTGGAAGCTGCGAGTCAAGTTGGTAATAGACCCAGCGTCCACGACGCTCATCTGTTAGTAGTTGGCATTTCCGCAGTTGGGCTAAATGTCGAGATATTTTGGGCTGACTAAGTGCAAGTGCAGTCGTTAACTCGCAGACACAGAGCTCTTTTTTTACTGCAACCAGTAACAGTATTTTTAATCGAGTGTCGTCAGCTAGGCACTTATAAAAAGACAGGGGTGTCATAGTCAGCTTCCTATATAAAACATATGCCATATCATATATATGTTATTTCATATGTAAAGGTTTAACTTTCAACGCTTATATTGAAAGAAGGCCGCTTTCAGCCTCAATGTATGGATCAACGATGAGACACATTAAAGTAGCATTGTCGGTATTTTGGAGGCCTGTTCTACAGGGCGAGTAAGGGGTGTCCCCGTGGCTAGTGACGAGCACGGAAGAAAAAGATGCAAGAAAGTGCTGAGTTAAGGTAAAAAGTTACACACTTAAAACCTACGTGTGGCCATTGTATAGGTCACTGGTGAGCCTTAGGCGTGGAGTAACAATCAGAATAGGACTTAAAGCAGGGCTTGGAGTAGATCCTAACGTTTCGACCCATGAAATATTGTGCAAGCTTGAGCGAGCCTAAATTCATAAAGATGTTATAGTTGCGGATTATTTATGGTGGCTAATAACGAGTTCATCCACATCGACTATTGTTGGTTGTGGCCGGCGCATTCATTGACAGAGTTCACCTGTGATTTTAGTGTGGGGGCGATGGCGAGACTAAAAGTGACCGGCAATAGCCCAGTAATCAACTGAAAAAACTGTAATTTTTTTTGGTTTCAATACTACGTTTAACAGGAAATTATTTTAATGAATAACCCAGCGATAAAAAGTGCACTTTATATCCCCCACTCAGGACCATCACTATTAGAGACGCCGCTACTCAATAAAGGCAGTGCTTTTAGTGCACAAGAACGAGTCACTTTTAATCTAACTGGGCTAATTCCACCTCGTTATGAGTCGATCGAGGAGCAGGTAGAGCGTGCCTATATGCAGTACTCTAGTTTTGATGAGCCTATTAATAAACATATCTACTTAAGAGCTATTCAAGATAACAACGAGACTCTCTATTACCGTTTGGTTAAAGAACACATTAACGAAATGATGCCAATCATTTATACTCCGACAGTGGGCGATGCCTGTGAGCAGTTTTCGGATATTTACCGCAGTTCACGCGGATTATTTATATCGTATTCTGAGCGCCACCAAATGGATGACATTTTGCGTAATGCGACTAAACGCAAGGTGAAAGTCATTGTCGTCACCGATGGCGAACGTATTCTAGGCCTAGGTGATCAAGGCATTGGTGGCATGGGTATACCCATTGGCAAGCTGTCGCTGTATACCGCTTGTGGTGGCATAAGCCCCGCTTACACTTTGCCGGTAATGCTCGATGTCGGAACTAATAATGAGAAGTTATTGGCCGATCCAATGTATATGGGTGCGCGACATAAGCGTATTGGCCAAAAAGAATACGATGAATTCGTAGATATGTTTATTAACGCGGTGCAGCGTCGTTGGCCAGAAGTGATGTTGCAGTTTGAAGACTTCGCTCAGCCTAATGCGATGCCTTTACTGGAGAGGTACCGGGAGAAAATCTGCTGCTTCAACGATGATATTCAAGGCACTGCTGCCGTTGCTGTAGGAACTATTCTAGCTGCTTGTAAAAGTAAAAACAGTAAACTTTCGCAACAGCGAGTAGCCTTTGTGGGTGCCGGTTCCGCCGGTTGTGGCATTGCCGAAATGATCGTTAAACAGATGTGCAGCGAAGGCATATCCGATAGCCAAGCTCGCAGCCAAGTTTTTATGATCGATCGCTTTGGCTTGTTGACAGAGGGCATGCAAGGCCTGCGCGATTTCCAGCAGCGTCTGGTTCAGCCTACAAAAAATTTACAAGCGTGGACGTTTAGCGGTGATTACGCATCGTTATTGGATGTGGTTAATTGCGCAAAACCAGATGTTTTGATTGGCGTTTCGGGCCAAGCAGGTCTATTCAGCGAACTAGTCATTCGCAACATGAAGAAGTACTGCGAACTACCGATCATTTTTCCTCTCAGCAACCCATCTAGACAAGTTGAAGCCACACCCGAGCAAGTTATCGAGTGGACCGATGGACAGGTTATTATTGCCACTGGCAGCCCATTTAAGCCGGTAGAATATAAAAAGAGGCTTTATCCAATCGCGCAATGTAATAACAGTTATATATTCCCGGGCATAGGTCTAGGCGTGATTGTCGCTGAAGCCAGTTTAATTAGTGACGCTATGTTGATGGTCACCAGTGCTACCTTGGCGGAGGCCTCTCCACTGGCTATGAGTGGCGAGGGAGCGCTGTTGCCCGCTATTAGCGACATTGCCGGCTTGAGTAAAAAAATTGCTTTTGAAGTGGCTAAGATGGCGATGCAGGAAGGTCTAGCTTTAGAAGTTTCTGACGAGGTGATTTATGAGCGTATTGAGAAAAACTTCTGGTTGCCCGAATATCGACCTTATAAAAGAGTGAGTATTTAAGTGATAGATTGTAAAGTAGTTTGAGATCAGTGTAGCCAGTACTATCGATTTTTTAAGAGCAGTCGCTCTGCCGGTTAAGGCCGCTAGGGTTCGTCAAAAGAGCAAGAGTAGTTGTCTTAAACACCTGTATAATATTTTTTAATTTTTTATTGTTGAGAAACTAATGGCTCTTGCTAAACGAATTATTCCCTGTCTTGATGTCGACTGTGGGCGCGTCGTTAAAGGCGTTCAATTTGTCGATATTCGCGATGCTGGCGACCCAGTCGAGGTGGCAAAACGATACAATGAGCAAGGTGCTGATGAAATCACTTTTTTAGATATTACGGCAACCCACGAAGGTCGGGAGACCACCGTACATATCGTCGAGGCGATCGCCTCAGAAGTGTTCATTCCGCTAACCGTCGGCGGTGGTATTCGCACCCTTGATGATATTCGCACGATGCTTAATGCCGGCGCCGATAAGGTGGGTATTAACTCCGCTGCCGTGTTCAATCCAGAATTTGTTAAAGCAGCCTCTGCACGTTTTGGTGCGCAATGTATCGTGGTGGCGATTGATGCCAAGAAAGTGAGTGTGGCGGGTGCGCCAAACCGTTGGGAAATATTTACGCACGGTGGGCGCAAACCAACGGGTATAGATGCTGTCGAATGGGCGATTAAAATGGCCCGTTATGGTGCTGGTGAAATATTATTGACCAGTATGGATAAGGATGGCACTAAAGATGGCTTCGATTTAGCCTTAACTCGCTCTATCAGTGACGCAGTTTCGATCCCTGTGATTGCATCGGGCGGCGTCGGCAATTTACAGCATTTAGCTGACGGCGTAACGTTGGGCGGTGCCGATGCAGTTCTGGCGGCAAGTATTTTCCATTTTGCCGAATACAGTGTGCCCGAGGCAAAGGCGTTTATGCATAAGCAGGGCATTGAAGTTAGACTAGATTAAGTACGCAAAAAGCTTGCGGCGAACAGGCTGCTGCGGAATTTGAGCTTGTAAAAGCGTGCGACGGGTCATTAATTATACTAGGAGGCGGTGGGATAAGGTTATCAATCATTAAGCTCGACGTCCCAAACAGCCATGAGCGGTGGCTGCTACCTAGGCAACTTTGCTGCGTCTACTCGCTTATTTTATCGACTAGTTTTTTCTCGGCAGTACCCAAGAACTGAATAAAATTATCGATGCCGCCCGTTGTATCTAGATGGCTGTCATAGGGGTCGATCCCTATACTCTCGCGAGCTCTAAAGCACCAGTAATTATGTTGAATGAAAATACGCGCAGAGCGATTTTGTGAGGTTTACTCTCGCCTTTGCGATTTAAAGTTAAATCCTTCATCTCACATCTCCAAAGTGCTTAGAATTCTACTGAGAAAGACTGCCCACTTGTCGGTATCAACTATCTACTTAAACGTTAAAGCTGCTTTCTTAACAAGGTAGATGTTGTTCCCGCTATTAGATACGTTAATAAAGATGTGTAAACTTCAAGCACAAGGCTAGGCAGAGTCGATAGCAGGTATTTCTGATCCGATAAGTAGCTGTACCCGATCAGAAAAGCAGGTAATTGTAGCTTGAGAGCTTACCTTTTAGCCTGCTGCTGTCTGTTGGGTGAGTAGCGGCCAACAAGTTCAGATACTGGCATTAAACGAATGCCGTGCGCTTGAAGGCGATGTATGTTGTTTATCAGGTATTGTATGGTTTCTGGGTACGGATGGGCGATAGCGATAGCATATCCATTGCCCTTAGCGATGTTAATAAAGCGCTCAAACTGCTCTGCCATAAATAAGCTGTCGCGCTTATGATCGAGAAAAACATCGCGTTTAAGAGAAGCGATGCCGTATTTTTGTGCCGTTTTCCAAGCGACACTAGCTGACGTTGTCCGACTGTCGATAAAAAAAAGTCCGTTTGCTTTCAGTGTTCTCATGGTCCAATTCATGGGGCGCTGCATCTGTGTCAACAAACTACCCATATGATTATTCACGCCCTTAATGTGAGGCACCGAGGCCATCGCATTTAGCAGAGTATGGTCAAAAGCCGCTTCGTCCATGTCTTCAGTCAATCCTGATTTACCCATCGGATGATCGTGAATATTACTCATGGGCGCGTGTAAAATAACTTCTTTCTGCTGCTGATGGGCAGTGGTCGCTAAAAATTTTGCATAAGGGCTGTGGGGAATTATGGCATAAGTTAAATTTCCAGAGATATTGATTGCCGCTAATCCCTGGCTACGGTTATAGCCAATATCATCGATAATAATGGCGACCTCAGCGACGATAACTGCCTGTCCTCGCTGCTTGATGGGGTCTGTGCCTTTCCGTAAATCTATATCCGTATTGAGAAGACTGTCAATGTTGGCGTTAACTATTATCGAGTTTTTAATGATTGGGCTGGCGCTTGACTCTGGCGCAGGGGCTTGATGGTGAGGCCTATGGAGGAAGTCTGTATTGAATATGGGGCTAACTGAGCTAGTGGGTCTCTGTCTTGAAGTGACCTCACGAATATCAGCGGGCGCGCTCACGACGGGCATTGTCCACCCGGCCAGAAAAAGAAAAAATAACGCCAAGCTAACGCCAACAATGCTCGACTTTGACGGTCTTATCGGACAGTTTGTTAACATTACTTTGCCACTGACTTAACAGTTAATAGATGATACTTAGTGAGAGCCCAGTCATCGCAATGATGACTAACCGACAAGTTATTATTGAGTCTTGAGATTAGTTTTTGCCTTATTGAAAATAGCTAAACCTTTCAACATATTAATAGCTTCGAAGAGTTGATTGTCGGCGA
>JBLIME010000163.1:0-6065 GCA_047638515.1 Pseudohongiellaceae bacterium | reverse complement strand
GTCGCCTAATCTAATGATTACGATAACAGATGCAGGCAGTTGACAAAAAATAGGTGCCGTCGAGGGCACTTAATATTCTCATAATGTCCCTAAGATAGTACTAGCTGATAGTTCACACATACTGTGGTGCAGCCGCCAGGCCCCGTTGCTTGTTAGGGGCAAGTTGTGACCGAGAACAACAAGCCTGCGGCGATAATCGCGATGCGCCTCAGGAAGCCCATGTGTTAACTGATTATTTAAACCAGAGTTTCGGCGCCAAACCTTATACTACTGATAAGGCGATATGATATTTATCTGTGCTAGATATTTAATTTCCAGCGCTTCCATAATTTCTGCTTCATCATCGTCAATATGGTCGTAGCCGAGAAGATGTAATGCGCCGTGAATAAGCATATGTGCCCAGTGTGCTTCTAGCGTTTTGTTCTGTGCTTGAGCTTCAAGCTCGACGATGGGTGCGCAGATAACTATGTCACCTAGAAAGGGTATATCGACACCCTCGGGGAACTCCGCAGGGAATGACAGGACATTAGTCGGTTTGTCGATGCCGCGGTACTGATGGTTGAGTGTCTGGCTCTCGAGCTTATCGACGATGCGAATGCTAATTTCGGCATCGGGCTTTTCTTCACAGGTTACAATTGTCACCCATCTTATAAATTCTTGCTTGTCGGGTATAAATGCGGTGTCTGATCCATTTTGAATGTCTACTTGGGGTAGAGATAGTTCGCCCACGCTTATGCCTCATGCTTTTCGTAGGCATCAACAATTTTTTGAACTAGCGGATGGCGCACGACATCTTTTGAGGTGAAGTGTGTAAAACTAATGCCTACTACACCGTCTAAAACCTCGGCTGCATGTTTAAGACCGGAGGGCTGCCCGCGCGGGAGATCAATTTGTGTTGGGTCGCCATTGATGACAGCTGTTGTACCAAAACCAATGCGCGTTAAGAACATTTTCATTTGTTCGCGAGTGGTGTTTTGGCTCTCATCTAATATGACAAAAGCGTTATTGATGGTGCGACCGCGCATATAAGCTAGGGGTGCGACCTCTATCACGTTGCGTTCAATTAATTTATCGACGGTTTCAACACCGAGCATCTCATAGAGCGCGTCATAAAGTGGGCGTAGGTAAGGATCAACTTTTTGCGAGAGATCGCCGGGCAAAAAACCTAATTTTTCACCGGCCTCAACGGCGGGCCTGACCAATAAGATACGTTCTATCTCGTCGTTTAATATGGCCTGTACCGCACAAGCTACTGCTAAATAGGTTTTACCCGTACCAGCGGGTCCAATACCAAAGTTAATGTCATAAGTAAGCACTGCGCGCACATAATTTTGCTGATTTTGACCGCGAGGCTTGACGGTACCTTTTTTAGTGCGCAACGCTAGCTGGGAGTCAGTTTTTTTGTAGGTGCTCGCGTTTGATGCGTCGAAAGAACCATCGCTTTGTTGATTATCTGGGTGGTACTGTTGAACTAGCAGATGCACGTCATCGGGCAGAATATCGTCGCCACTACTGATCTCCTCGCTAAGCACCTGCAATATGTGACCGGCAGCGTCCACAAATGCTTGTTCGCCACTAATCAAAAAAGCGCTGCCGCGGTTCAAAATATTGACCTGCAGGCGCTGTTCGATCTGTTGAAGATGTGACTGGAACTGGCCACACAAGTTAGCCAGCTCTTTGGTAGACAGTGAGTCGATACGAAGTGTCAACTCGTATTTTTTAGCCGCGGCCTTGGCTTCTTTAACTTTATTAGTAGAGTTTTTTGATGGAGTAGTCAATGCGATTATTTTATCCTTTAATGTCTTCGATACTATTGGTTAGATGCTAGGTACTAATCATCTATTATTTATTCGGGTACAGCTAGATAGCGGCGTAATTAGATGACAATTATAAAGGTATCGCCTCGTGTCAGTGTCTTATTCGCTAGCGATTAGTTCACCTCTGAGCGAGTTGGGCAATGCCTCACCTATTAAAATGTCAGCGAACTTACCGATGAGCTCAACATTATCGCAACGAAAATTAACTACGCGATTATTCTCTGTACGCCCAGACAGCTGTCCAGGATCTTTTTTAGAGTACCCCGACACAAGAACGCGTTCGGTATTACCCACCATGCGCCGGCTAATGGCTTGAGATTGCTGTGTAATTCTATCTTGCAAGATTTTAAGACGCTGTTTTTTAACGCTTTCTAAAGTTGAGTCAGGTAGGTCAGCTGCTGGTGTGCCCGGTCGCGCGCTGTAGACAAAACTAAACGACATATCGAAATCCATTTCTTGAATTAGATTCATTGTGGCTTCGAAGTCCTTGTCCGTCTCACCTGGAAAACCAATAATAAAATCAGATGAAAAGCTAATGTCTGGACGAATTTTTTTAAGGCGGCGCAGTTTAGATTTATACTCAAGCACCGTGTGACCTCGCTTCATGGCCATTAGAATACGGTCCGAACCGCTTTGTACCGGTAAATGAATATGACTTACAAGTTCGGGCACGTTTGCATAAGCATCGATTAAGCTATCTGAAAATTCGACGGGGTGAGAGGTGGTGTAACGGATGCGATCTATGCCCTCAATAGCTGCCACATAGGTGATCAATTCTGCTAAATCGACTGTTTGGCCGTCGTCGTCCTCAGCCCGATAGGCATTGACATTCTGTCCTAGCAAATTAATCTCGCGCACATCTTGATTAGCAAGATGCGCAATTTCTGCAAGGACATCGGTTACTGGTCGACTGACCTCTTCGCCACGGGTGTAAGGTACCACGCAAAAGCTACAGTACTTAGAGCAGCCTTCCATAATAGACACAAAGGCGGAGACGCCATCGGCCTCTGGTTGTGGAAGATGATCAAATTTTTCAATCTCAGGGAAGCTAATGTCAACAATTACAACCCCGTTACCTCTCGGTGTATCCATCATCTCAGGCAGTCGATGTAGCGTCTGTGGGCCAAAAATAAGGTCGACAAATGGTGCACGCTCGGCAATTGCGGCTCCCTCTTGGCTAGCCACGCAGCCACCGACACCAATAATAAGATTAGGTTTTTTTTGCTTTAGTTTTTTCCAGCGGCCTAACTGATGAAATAACTTTTCCTGGGCTTTCTCGCGGATAGAGCAGGTATTCACTAACAGTACATCGGCCTCTTCGGGATCGTCGGTGGTGATCATATTGTGTGATTCACCCAGTAGGTCCCTCATGCGCGATGAATCGTATTCATTCATCTGACAGCCATGAGTTTTAATGTACAATTTTTTGTGTGTTGCGGTTTCAGTCATATGATTTTTTTGGCGGCCTAATGGCTTTGTTAGTGGTTAAATGAGAAGCTAGTCTATCAATTA
Organism: Pseudohongiellaceae bacterium; assembly: GCA_047638515.1. Classification (GTDB taxonomy): domain Bacteria; phylum Pseudomonadota; class Gammaproteobacteria; order Pseudomonadales; family Cellvibrionaceae; genus CANLBN01. The sequence goes on along the minus strand of JBLIME010000163.1, from coordinate 2,736 downwards.
TAAAGGGTGTTCGATCGTTTTTACAGCACTGTGTGACACAGTGATTTTTTAGTTGAATATCCCTTGTTTTTTAGTCTTAATGCCATCATATTAAGGATAGTTGTCTATTAATAGAGTGTGTTATGTCGAGCAAGCCCGTTTTTAAAGTAATTTTCTACAATCAAAGTGAAATTTACGAGATTTATGCCAAAGATATCTATCAAAGTGAGATGTATGGCTTTATAGAGGCAGAAGAGTTTGTCTTCGGTGAGACGAGTAATTTGATTGTTAATCCGGGTGAGGAAAAACTTAAAGTCGAATTCGCGGGCGTTAAACGTTCATTCATACCGATGCAGTCGATTATTCGTATCGACGAGGTTGAGCGTGGAGGCGAAGGTAAAGTGAAGGAAATTAAATCGTCAGATAATGTGTCTAATTTTCCAGGAGCTAATCGGCTGCCAACGAAGCCCCGCTCAGACACTTAATACCTCTGTTAAAGGATTTGCTAAGGTCAATGTGCGGTCGAGTTAGCTACTTAACAATCGATTCCAATATGCAGGTTAGTAAATCCCAGAATTTACAGTCAGCCGCCTGTACAAGTTTGCCGACAAATATTTAGGCTCTGAAATGGCAGTTACGTCCCCAATATTTCATCGCTGCTGGCCGCATGTTGCGCCAGCGGTAAAAATAAAGTCAGGGCTAACCGTTGATCCCAGTACAGAGCCCGCCTCTAAGAATTCTTCTACACCGATAGTCTTTGTACATGGCCTGTTTGGTTCCATCGAGAACCTAGGCATGATTACACGCCTGCTAAAAGATGAATTCTTAGTTTACGCCATTGATTTACCCAATCATGGCCGCTCCCAGCACACCAGCGAGACATCTATCCAGGCTATGGCGACAGTCATGCTAAGGTGGATGAGCGTGCAAGGTCTCGACTGTGTTGATCTTGTCGGGCACTCATTAGGTGGCAAAGTATGTATGGAGCTTGCGCTGCGCCATCCCGATCGGGTTCGTCGTTTAGCCGTCGCCGATATTGCGCCCGTTGCCTACCCCCGCCGACACGATGATATTTTCGCAGCCTTGCGCGCGGTTGATCTTAACACCATTAAAAGCCGTGCCGATGCCGACGCGTTAATGCGTCCTTACGTGACAATTGCTGCAACGCGTAGCTTTTTACTTAAGAACTTAGAGAAAAGTACAGAAAAAACTAAAGATCAGAGGGGCGTGAGTAATGCTTGGCGTTGGCGCCTTAATATCGAGGCTCTGGAGTCGGGGTACCATCATCTTATCGGTGCTAACAGCTCTGACCTTGAGCCGTTTAATAAAGCCGTCTTATTCATAAAAGGCGAAAACTCCAACTATATATTGCCAGAACATCGAGACACGATCTTGTCATTATTCCCCAAGGCGAGGGTAAAGGTGATTAGCAATACTGAGCATTGGTTGCACGCAGAAAAACCAGAAATTTTTGCGAGCCTGCTGCGGCGCTTCCTAGCATCAGACCGAGAAGGTTAATACTCTTGCACATAGGTATAGATGTTGGCGGCACTAAGATAGAGATTATCGTTATCGATAGTAGGGCCACCGAGCTCTATCGACAGCGCATAGCTGCTCCCTCAGGCAGCTATGCCGATACCTTAACAGCAATTAATGATTTAGTTGCCGAGGCCGAAGTGCAGCTTGGGCGCGCTCAAACTATCGGTATCGGTATGCCCGGCTCTATCTGCACGCAGACGCAAAGAGTGCACAACTCAAATTCTACGTGGCTCAACGGCCAGTATTTTAAACCCGATATTGAGCAGTTACTATCACGTAACATAGACATAGAAAATGACGCGAATTGTTTTGTCTTGTCTGAAGTCAGCGACGGCGCCGCTGTTGACTCGACTTCTGTCTTCGGGGCTATCTTAGGGACTGGATGTGGTGCGGGCTTATGGATAAACGGAGATCTAGTTACCGGTGCTAACGGCTTGGGTGGTGAATGGGGGCATAACCCATTGCCGTTTCCTACTTTTTTTGGATCGCGCGCCCACGAAGCCGAGCAATCAATCTTGTTGGATCATTTTGATGGCGTTGATAAAAATGGAGTCAACCCAATATCGATCTATGCCCATAAAGAACCTATCTTTCATCAAGTCGATAGTATCGATGCTTGTGAATATCCCGGTCCTTTATGCTACTGCGGAAAGCGTGGCTGCATTGAGTCATGGATATCGGGTAGTGGCTTCACAGACGATTACGCGCGACTTTACAAACAAACGTTGTCGGCCCCAGAGATTATTAGCTTGGCAAAAACAGGAAAAACAGAAGCGCTTGCGGTCGTTAATCGTTATTATGAGCGCGTTGCCAAAAGCTTGGCGCAAGTCATTAATATTATCGATCCCGAAGTTATTGTACTTGGTGGTGGTATGAGCAATATCGATGCACTTTACAGCGAGGTGCCTAAGCGCTGGCACAAATATATATTCTCGTGTCAATCGACAACCCGATTGGTGAAAGCAAAGCACGGCGACTCATCCGGTGTTCGAGGCGCAGCCTCTCTCTTTCGCCGAGTGTCGCAGTAAATTGTTATTTAATACATCTAGTAATTTGTTTGAATAAGCAGACAATTAGTTAAAGGAAAGTTATGCATTTTTTAGTAACCGGTGGAACCGGGTTCATTGGCCGCCCTCTAGTTGAAAAGCTATTAGCGCGAGGTGATCAGGTTACCTTGTTAACACGCGATTTTGATAGGGCAAAAAGAATGTTTAGCGG
>JBLIME010000162.1:0-6134 GCA_047638515.1 Pseudohongiellaceae bacterium | reverse complement strand
AATAAGAAAGAAACTAAGTGTACATTTAGGTCTTTGGCTATGAGCGTATATTGATTGGCAAACAATTCACTATACCGTTGCCCATAGTTAGGAGGAATGCGCATGCCGAGTAATAAAACCTTGGCCCCTGCCTCTTGGCTGAGTGTAATCATATAGGTCAGATTCTGTGTCATGAGTTTTATGGGAGCGCCCCTTAAACCATCGTTACCGCCTAATTCTAGAATGACTATGTTCGGCATATGCTTATCCAATAGCGGCTGCAGACGATTTGCACCACCACTGGTTGTTTCGCCACTAATACTGGCATTGACTACCGTATATTGAGGGTATTCCTCCATGAGTTGCTCTTCTAATAAGGCCACCCAGCCCTGTTGTTTATCTATGCCATAGCCTGCACTGATGCTATCGCCTAAAACTAGAATTGTCTGTTGTTGTAAAGGGCTATTCTCCCCTGCATGAGCTTGAGGTAAGCTCAAGTTAAGCAATAGGCAAAGAATGATAGCGAAAAGGCGAAACGATTGATGAATACGAAAATCGAACATGAACAGCAGCTTCCTTTATTAAATCTTAAAAATGTCGTGAAAAAGGTAAAAACGGGCTCAGATGAGTTAACCATTCTGCAAGGGTTAGATCTTGAGATCAAGCACGGCGAAAGTTTGGCCATTGTGGGTGCATCAGGCAGTGGCAAATCAACGCTATTGGGAATCATGGCCGGTTTAGATCAGGCGACGTCTGGCGAAGTTTGGCTCAACGGCCAAGCGCTGCACTCTTTAGATGAAGATCAGCGAGCCGCAGTGCGTGCAGAGGGTGTTGGCTTTGTTTTTCAGAATTTTCAGTTATTACCGGCATTGACGGCGTTAGAGAATGTCCGTCTACCCCTTGAAATGACTCAACAGTATTCGCTTAAAGAATGCCAAGCATTAGCCCAGCAATGGTTAGATAAAGTGGGTTTGGGTCATCGTATGCAGCATTACCCAACTCAGTTATCCGGCGGTGAGCAGCAAAGAGTTGCCATCGCGCGTGCCTTTGCATGTCAGCCTTCTGTGTTATTTGCGGATGAGCCAACGGGTAACTTAGACCGTAAGACGGGTAAGAGCATTATTGATTTATTGTTCGAGTTCAATCAGCAGAATCAAACCAGCTTAGTCTTAGTGACCCATGATGAGCATTTAGCGCAGCGCTGCCAACGCAGTATTCATATTGAAGACGGTATGATTGTTAATGATGCCGTTAATGAGCGTGAGTTGGGTGAAATAAAGGACTCACTGCAAGGAGCTGATGCATGAAGGTCAACTCTATCCAGCTTTCCCTGCTGAGCCTGCGGTTATTACTTGCAGAGATTCGTGCAGGAAAAATGACCGTGATTATGCTGGCATTGATCTTAGCGGTCAGTTCAGCAACGATTATCAGCGTTTTTAGTCAGCGTCTTGATAGCGCTATGTTAAATAAAAGTAGTGAACTGTTGGGTGCAGACTTACGTTTGCTTTCACGTGAGGAAATTTCACCAGACTGGTACCAGCAGGCTCAGGATTTAGGCCTTAAAACGACGACGACATTAGAGTTTCCAAGTGTTGTCTTGTTGGGGGATGAAATGGCCTTAGCGGCGGTAAAAGCGGTCGCTAAGGGTTATCCACTTAAAGGCCAGCTAGGCAGTCAACAAAATCCAGCGCTGCAGCAAGGACCTGCCATTGGACAAGTATGGCTAGAACCGCGTTTATTAGCCTTGTTAAACGCTGAGTTAGGGAATGTGATCGAGGTGGGGGCGATTACATTAAAAATCACCGCGGTGCTTATCAATGAAAGCGACCGCGCGGGCAATTTTTATAGCTTATCACCGCGGGTAATGATGAACTTGCAGGATGTAGCCGCCGCTAAGTTGGTGCAGCCAGGCAGCCGTGTAAGTTGGCGCATGTTAGTGGCGGGTGACGATTTAGCATTAGAAAATTTGAAACAGAATTTAGACCCCTTATTGGCCAGCCATCAAAGCTTTGAATCGCTAACCGATAACAACCAGGCATTAGCGGCTTCACTTGCTAAGGCACGCAGCTACTTATCCCTAGCGGCTATGCTGGCCATTATTCTTGCCGGTATCGCGATTGCCATGGCGGCTCAAGATTATGCTCGCCATCACTATGATAGCAGTGCTTTATTAAGAACCTTAGGTGCCAGTCGACGCTATGTGACGCGCTTGTATCTTTATCAGCTCATGTTCCTCGCTCTTTTCACCAGTGCAATAGGTTTGCTGCTCGGCTATGGGGGACAGGAATTTCTAACTCAGTTATTAGCCACCGCGTTTAATAAAGGCGCTGCGGATGCTAGCTTACCCAGTGCCGGTTATTCTGCCTGGTTTATTGCGAGTTTAACGGCGCCAGTTACGTTGATAGGGTTTGCTTTACCACCATTGTTACGACTGGGTCGAGTATCCCCTTTACGTGTCTTACGACGCGAATTAGAGCCTATGGCTTGGAATAGCTGGGCTATCTATGGATTAGGTTTAGCGATGATGGCGCTTCTTAATTACTGGTTTAGCCAGAATCTTGCAATGACGGTCATTATCATTGTGGGGGGGTTCGTTATTTTGTTAGCACTCTTGTTTGCGCTGCGGTTATTACTGTTTACCGCGGATAAGGTCATACCCAAAGCTAAGTTGTCGATGAGTTTGCGCTTTGCCTGGCAGCAAATTAATCGTGATCGAAATCGAACCTCTATTCAAATATTGGCGTTTTCATTGACGTTAATGGTCATGCTTATTATCGCGATAGTCCGTAATGATTTATTAGAGGATTGGCAAAAAAACTTACCTCAAGACAGTGCCAATTATTTTGCTATGAACATTCAAGGCTATCAAGTAGATGGTTATCAGCAAGACTTAGAAAGTGCCGGTTTTACGGTTTCCACCGCTTTCCCTATGGTGCCTGGGCGTTTGACGGTTATCAATGATGTCGCTGTTAAAGACGATGCTGTGTATTCTCAAGATCGGGCGTTACAACGTGATTTAGTGCTGAGTGGCGGAAAAGAGTTACCGATCGGCAATATTATTACTGAAGGCCGTTGGTTCACTCAAGACTCAATGGCTGAGGTATCCATTGCCGAAGGATTGGCGCAGCGTTTAAAGCTTAAGTTGGGAGATCAACTTATTTTCGATATTGGCGGTCAAGAAGTCAGCGCCAGTATTGCTAGTTTGCGTAAAGTTGACTGGGGCAGCATGAAGCCTAATTTTTACATTTTATTCTCAGTCGATTTGTTAGAAAAGCTACCGCTTAATTATTTAACCAGCTTTTATGTGCCTGTCGAGAATAGTAAACAACTTACCCCTATAATTCGCACTTACCCAGGCATCACTTTATTAGATATGAGCCAGGTATTAATACAAGTTCAAAACCTTTTAGGTCAGGTTACCTTGGCGGTGGAATATTTATTGATTTTAGTGTTACTGGCGGGGATTTTAGTATTACTGGCAGCGCTGCATTCGAGTCTTGATGATCGCTTACAGCAAGGTGCTGTATTGAGAACCTTAGGTGCAAAACGTCAGCAGCTGCAATTAATGCAATGGTTTGAATTTATATTGATGGGCGCGTTAGCGGGTATTATTGCGGTGGCCGGGGCTGAAATTATTTGTTGGATTTTATATCAACGACTATTTGAATTAGAATACCCATGGCATTTAAGTTATTGGTTTTGGCTACCGGCAGTGTCGGCTATCTTGATTTCTACATTGGCAAATCGAAATTTGAGAAGCGTTATTAATCAACCACCACTGGTTATTTTAAGAAAGCTCTAGAGACTAAAGTCTTTAGACGCTTGCAATAATATTTTGAGAGAAATATGGCAAAAAAGATCATCGTCAATATTATCATGGGCTTTTTGGGGGTTGGTAAAACAACCTCAATATTGAATATATTGAAGAAAAAACCGACGAATGAAAAGTGGGCAGTATTAGTGAATGAATTTGGTGAAGTTGGCATTGATGGCGCCATTCTTTCTGCCGAGTCGGGTATGGTTATTAGTGAGGTGCCAGGAGGTTGCCTGTGTTGTGTATCAGGCATACCTTTTCAAGCCGCCCTGGAAAATCTTATTACTCAGCAAAAGCTCGATCGAATATTAATTGAGCCTACAGGTCTAGGTCATCCGAAAAATCTAATACGCACCTTGACCTCGAAAAAATATCAACAGCATATTGAGCTTAGGGCTGCCATTTGTTTACTTGATCCAAGACAATTAGAAGACCCTCGTTATCAACAGCATGAAACATTTAATGACCAATGTTATTTAGCGGATGTATTGGTGGCGAATAAAACAGATTCGTGTAATGAGCAAGATAAAGAAAACTTTTATCAATTCGCTCAGTCTATTCAGCCGGTTAAAACGGCATTGGGTTGGGTGGAGCAGGGAGAATTTAATCTTGAGTTTCTTGATGTTGAGTGTAATCAAAATCGCCCCGGTAAATCGAGTCAGCACGCTCATCATCATTCTTCTACGAGTAAAGAAAAAATCATCAAGCTTGTTAGTTTAGAGTCTGGGCAAGATTATCAAGCCTTTGAAAACCAAGGTATGGGTTATTATTCTTTAGGTTGGTTGCTAGCCGAGGATCAGGTTTTTGATCATCACGCTTTAACAGAATGGTTGACGCAGTTGAAGGTAGAGCGCTTCAAAGGCTTGCTTATTACTCATCAAGGTACTCGAGTGATGAATGTAAAAAATCAGGTTTTGACTGAAATGCCGACCCGGAAATTGCAACAGAGTCGCATTGAAATAATTCATAATCAGCCTTTGGATAAGGACATACTAGAAAAGGCACTTTTGAACTGTTTGCTTGAATCTGCGCAGCATAAAAGTGCTAGTCAAACTTCATAAAACTGTCACACTCTATTGAGTTAACTTTTGTACAATTGGAGCATTATGGCTAGCGCTACTATATTAGTCGTAGAAGATGAGCAAGCGATCGCCGAGATGATTATGACCAGCTTAGAAATGGCGGGTTATCAGGTTAAGCGTGCGGCCAATGGCCAAATTGCCTATCAAATGGTGCTGGAGACAGCTCCAGATTTGATATTAGCCGACTGGATGATGCCAATGATGACAGGTATTGAGTTAGCTCAACGGCTTAAGCGCGAAGAGAATACTGCTGAAATCCCCATTATTTTATTAACCGCTAAATCAGATGAAGACGCTAAGATTAAAGGGTTTGATGCCGGTATTGATGATTATGTGGTGAAACCCTTTTCTCCCAGAGAGCTATTGGCGCGGATTAAAGCGGTATTGCGTCGAGGTCATGCCGATACAGAAGGTAAAGGCCTAACCGCTGGGCAACTTGTATTAGATCGCTCTGCTAAAAAAGCGAGTATCGCTGGGGGTGCATTAAGTTTAGGGCCGATTGAATTTCGTCTGCTAGAGTTTTTTATGTTGCACCCAGAACGCGTATACTCTCGTGAACAATTGCTCGACCGAGTTTGGGGTGGCAATGTTTACGTAGAAGATAGAACCGTCGATGTGCATATTCGTCGTTTACGTAAAAGTATATCGGTACTGAATCATGACACTATGATTCAAACAGTACGAGGGGCAGGGTATCGCTTTTCGGCTGCAGACTTTAAGTATTAATAACGTTGAAAGGACGCCATATTTTGCAGCAACTAGCTTGGCAGCGTGAGCTTTTACGCTTTGTATTAATTGTTGCACTCGCAACAGCCGCAGGCATGTCTTTTGAACAGCCTTTTTGGGGTGCTTTTGTCGGCTTAATGGTTTCTCAGTTGTTAATGTTTAGGCGTTTAAATGAACTTTTTCGTTGGAGTAATAACGAAGGTCCAGCGCCTCAAGATAGCGGATTAGTTGGCTACAGTGCTGATATTCTGCGTCGGCGGGAGAGGCAGTTAAACAAAAAAATTGCTAAAAAAAATAAGCAAATCAAGCGGATCACCCAAGGCATTGAATCTCTCCACGATGGTGTACTGATTGTCGATAAAATGGGTTGTATGACGGGTTTTAACCGCGCATCTTGTCGCTTATTAGGGTTAAAAGTCGATACAGACAAAGGCCAGCACATTACTAACTTGATCCGTGCTCCAGGCTTTGTTAAGTATTTCAACGACAGTGATTATAGCGAATCGATCGAACTTGAAAGCCCACATAATTTA
>JBLIME010000161.1:0-6262 GCA_047638515.1 Pseudohongiellaceae bacterium | reverse complement strand
CAAAAACTGCTTGCCACTTGTTCGCAATTAATAGCTGCTACATCAAGCTGCGCTGAAATAACCAGAGCGAGGCATAAATTCATTGGCTTGCTTGCTCGCGCTTGACTGCACGATAGGCAATATCATCTCGATAATATACGTCTTGCCACTGAATTTGGTGTGTTAGTTCGTAGGCATTCGCCTGCGCTGCGCTTACTGTCTCGCCTAGTGCCGTTGCGCATAGTACGCGACCACCTTGAGTGACTATCTGCTCACCTTTGAGTGAGGTGCCTGCATGAAATACCTTTTTGTCGAGATCGTTCTGATCAATACCATGTGAAGTCGGCAATCCAAAAATAACATCACCGCGACGATAAGATTCGGGGTACCCACCAGCAGCTAAGACCACACCGACCGCTGCACGTGGATCCCACTGAATTTGGCTATGTTGCAACTGACCATCGAGAGCTTCTAGACACAGTTGTGACAGGTCGGATTGCAGACGCAGCATAATCGGTTGTGTTTCTGGATCGCCAAAGCGACAATTGTACTCAATTACCCTGGGCGTGCCCTCGGCATCGATCATTAAGCCTGCATATAAAAAACCTGTGTATGGATTTCCCTCTGCAGCCATCCCCGCCACTGTAGGCTCAATTACCTCGCGCATAATACGATCATGTATCTCTGGTGTCACCACCGGTGCGGGTGAATATGCGCCCATGCCACCGGTATTTAGGCCGGTATCATCGTTACCCACACGTTTATGGTCTTGGCTGGTCGCCATGGGAAGGCTGTGCTTACCATCGACGAGTACAATAAAGCTTGCCTCCTCACCGGCTAAAAACTCTTCTATCACCACTTTACAGCCGGCTTCGCCAAAAGCATTACCTGAGAGCATATCTTTAATGGCATCCTCAGCCTGTGCTATGGTCTCTGCCACGATCACACCCTTGCCTGCGGCAAGGCCGTCGGCTTTAATCACGATCGGCGCGCCTTGCTGATGTAAGTATGCGAGTGCTGGTATGACTTCGGTAAATGATGCATAGGCGCCGGAGGGGATGTTGTGTCGCGCTAAGAAATCTTTGGTAAAAGATTTAGAACCCTCTAGTTGAGCGGCCCCTTGGCTAGGTCCAAAGCACTTGAGTTGGCGCGCATTAAAGTAATCGACAATACCTTCAACCAACGGCCCCTCGGGGCCGACAATAGTCAGTTCGACTTGATTTTTTTCGACAAAATTGGCGAGCTCCTCGAAAGCCATGACGTCGATGGCGACGTTGGTGACTTTTGTCTCAAGAGCGGTTCCGGCATTGCCGGGCGCCACAAATACTTGATTAATCCGTGGGCTTTGAGCGACTTTCCAAGCAAGTGCGTGCTCGCGTCCGCCCGCGCCAATAATTAGTAGATTCATAGCAATGCTCTTGTGTTGTTTGTGCGCTCAATGAAGGCGCAAGGCTAATTAACGTGAGTCTATTTAATTGTCTAACCCTCTAATACACATCTAGAGTGTGTCAGCCAATATTCGAAATTAATGTCGAAAGTGACGCATACCGGTGAACACCATCGCGATATTATGCTCGTTGGCAGCGGCAATAATCTCACTGTCACGTATAGAGCCGCCTGGTTGAATGACGCAGCTAATACCCACCGTTGCTGCATTGTCGATGCCGTCTCTGAAGGGGAAGAATGCATCGCTAGCCATTACCGAGTTAGCCACGTCGAGTTTGGCATGCTCAGCTTTAATCGCAGCAATACGGGCCGAATTAACACGACTCATCTGGCCTGCACCAATACCTATTGTGCGCAGATCTTTACCGTAGACAATGGCGTTCGATTTAACCATTTTTGCCACCTTCCAAGTAAACAGTAGATCATTGATTTCTACATCGCTAGGTTGGCGTTGGCTGACAATTTTCAAATCGTCCTGGGTGATTATACCAAGATCGCGATCTTGCACTAGAAGGCCACCATTAACGCGTTTGAAATCAAACGTAGGTAATGATCGTGTGAGTTCACCACAATGCAGAAGACGCACATTCTTTTTTTCAGAGATTATTTTTTCAGCATCAAGACTAACGCTCGGAGCGATAATTACCTCGACAAACTGGCTATCGACGATCGCTTTAGCTGTGGCGGCGTCGAGTTGACGATTAAAGGCAATAATGCCACCAAAGGCCGATTCGGGGTCTGTCGCAAAAGCTTTTTTGTAGGCTTGCAATAGGTTGCTATCGACCGCAACACCACAGGGGTTGGCGTGTTTTACAATAACACAAGCAGGTTGATCAAACAGCTTGACGGTTTCTAGGGCAGTGTCAGTATCGGCGATGTTATTGAAGGACAAGGCCTTGCCTTGAAGCTGTTTAGCTGTCGCCACACTGTTACTCTTCTCAGCAGATATGTCGCTCTCGATATAGAAAGCGCTATTTTGATGAGGGTTCTCACCGTACCTCATATCTTGTGATTTAATAAACTGCGTATTAAACGTCCGCGGGAACTCCTCATTGCCACCGGGTACTAGGCGTCCAAAGTAGTTGGCAATCATGCCGTCATAGGCGGCGGTGTGTTCGTAGGCTTTTACGGCAAGGTTAAAGCGAGTTGCGTGACTGGTGCAGCCATCATTATTCTTCATCTCTTCAATAACGGCCTGATAGTCACCAACATTAACAATAATATTGACAAAGGCATGATTTTTGGCAGCTGCACGCACCATAGTTGGCCCACCGATATCGATATTCTCGATAGCATCCTCTAGGCTGCAGTTGAGTTTTCCTACAGTCTCTGCAAAGGGATAGAGGTTGACAATAACCATATCGATAGCGTCGATATTATGCGCTTGCATAACAGCATCATCTTGACCGCGACGAGCCAAAATGCCGCCATGTATTTTAGGGTGTAACGTTTTGACACGACCATCCATCATCTCTGGAAACCCGGTGTGCTCAGATACTTCGATGACGTCAATCTCGTGTTCACGGAGCAGACGATAGGTGCCGCCTGTTGACAATAGCTCGACATTGAGTGCGCGAAGTCCGATCGCAAGCTCTACAATGCCGGTTTTATCGGAGACACTAATCAGTGCGCGTTTGATAGTTTGATAGTTTTCAGATGCTGTTGGCATGATGAGAGTCGAGTCCTTAATGACGGATTATAAATAAAATAAAAGGTAGTAATACTGTTTTAAGTAACCATTGTCAGCGTTACTCTAGCGATGATACCGATGTTTAAGTTGGTAAGTTTATAAAGTCACATGGGCCTCATCCACTGACTTTTAAGGTGATGATGCCAGCGACACTATGAATACGACAACTTAACACTCTACTTAATACCCAACCCAAAATTGCTACGCTAAAATGTAACTCATCTTATCGTTAGACGGTCTTAAATTAAATAGCGAGTTCAACTTAGCTCCTCTGCTGACTATAAGTTCAGGCAGGCCTCGGCCAATCGTCTTTGACTGTTTTCAGCGCTAGCGCTATCGGCAAAAATTCTATTGGATAAATGTTGCGGTGCTAATAAAAAAGGGATGAACTTTTTAGTTCATCCCCCCTTGGAAGCTTTATTAGTGGCTTATAACAGGCTGTAGCGCTTTAACTTTTTACGCAAAGTGCCTCGGTTTAAACCAAGTAATTCAGCGGCTTTTGTTTGATTTTGACGTGTGTTCTTCATGACTATCTCAAGTAATGGCGCCTCTACCTCTTGAAGCACCATGTCGTAGACATCGGTCACGGACTGGCCATCTAAATGACGAAAATAGTTCTCCATCGTCGCCTCAACACTACTTCTAAGCGATTGTTCTTGAACCTGTTCATTAATGGTAGAGACGGCGGGAACGTCCGGGTTGTTCAAAGTGCTGTCTAAAGCTATGGTTTCTGCTGAGCTCATGCTGCTTTGTCCTCTGTAGTTGCTAATATCTCAAAATATGATGCAAGTACATCATATTGCTCTTGAGCGGATTCAATATTGTTGAATTTTCGTCTGAATGTCTTGTGATAATCACTATTGATGACGGATGTTTGTCGATTTTGTTCGCAGGCTAACTTCTCCTGAGTCTGTAAATACCAAGCAACATGCTTGCGTGCAATTCTAGCACCCATTAGCTCCCCATAAAAATTATGTAGTGAGCGAATGTGAGAGTTTAGGACCATTTCCACCTCACTTAGCGTCGGCTCGGCTAACTTCTCACCCGTGGCTAAGAAGTGATTGATCTCTCTAAATAGCCATGGGTTCCCCTGAGCTGCCCGACCGATCATAACGGCCTTCGCGCCGGTAAGTTCGAGAACTTGCTGCGCCTTTGCCGGTGATGTTATGTCGCCATTGGCAAACACTGGGATATTAACCGTGTTGACTATACGTGTAATGGTGTCGTATTCAGCTTCGCCTTTAAATGCACAAGCGCGTGTGCGTCCATGAACCGCCAGCGCCTGTATCCCAGCATCCTCAGCTATTTTAGCAATAGTGACACCATTGCGGTTGTCTGGATCCCAACCCGTGCGAATTTTTAACGTTACAGGTACATCGACTGCCTGGACTACCGCAGCCAATATTTTTTCCACCAGTTTTTCATCTTTTAATAGTGCTGAACCCGCGGCTTTTTTGCAGACTTTTTTAGCGGGACAACCCATGTTGATATCAATTATTTGTGCGCCCAAAGCAACGTTTGCGCGAGCGGCATTGGCCATCACTAGTGGGTCGTTGCCCGCCAATTGGATGGAGCGAGGCTCGTCGTCAGAGTGCGCGAGGCGTTGAATACTCTTGCGGGTACTCCATAAGCTGGTATCGGCAGTCACCATCTCGGAGACCACAAGACCGGCGCCTAGCTTTTTACATAACTGCCTGAAGGGTAAGTCAGTCACCCCCGCCATCGGCGCTAAAATTGTTGGGCTATAAATAGCCCAATTGCCTATTTTGAACATAAAATATTGATGATTATCAGTAGTAGTTTGTTAGTAAAACTAAGTTGGTGAACGCTTCCAAATATATAATTAGCGTTTTAAACCCCCAGCCTGAGCTGGGCGCTATGATGACACACTAACCCTTTGACGTGAAAGCCAAAAGATAACAAAAATTATACACGTATTAGTTTTCGTTATCTTTTAGCCTTGCGGGCATAACGGTGAGTTGGTAGTTAACCGCGCTGTCGCCCGGATCAATTATTTCAATCGATAATTGAATAGGCTGATTGTTAGCCATTGCTCTTGCACCGGCAAGCTCTCCACGCAAATACTCTGCAGGTTGTAATTGCCTACTGGCAACGAGTTGATCATCGATGTCGCTAAACTCTAGCTTTAAGGCCGGAAAGGCTTGGCTAAATTGAGCGTTATTAATCAGAATTGCATCAATGATCAGTGCGTTTTGTTGGCGTGGATGGCTGCGCACGATTAAGTTAGTCGTGCGTATTTGTTGAGTATCAATCAATGGCGGTAAGCTGCAGCCGATCAGTTCGCAAGCTGAGCTGAATAATGAGCGATAATTTGGATGTTTGCTCAAAGTATCGAAGCGCACAATAGTGACTTGTGCCAGTAGTAAAAGACCCGCAGTAATAACTCCTGAACGCCACAGCCATCGACCGGTGTTCGGCGAAGACGTGTCCATCATCTCCACGGGTGAGGGCTCTATATTAGCTAAGTAGTTTTTGGAGTCGTCTTGATAGCGCGCGCGCGACGACATGGCACTATTAACTGCCTCGTCATCGATGGACGTTTGTGGTTTAAGTCTCTCGGTTTCAAGATTCTCGTATAGATCAGACTCGCGGGATGCGCGCTGCATGGAAGCTGACGTCTTAGCCTCACTCCCAGCGCTACCTCGGTCAAAATACAAGGTGTCAGAGTTGTCTGCCCCGAGGTCGTTGTAGCTATACATGTCTAAGTCTATTTGACTGTAGTCAGAGCTTTGTTTGGCGTCGCCATCGTCAAAATCATCCAATATATATGATGATTCACTTTTTACTGTGTCATCGACATGATTGGCGGGGTTATACTTGACTGACTTAGGCTCTGGTTTAGCTTCTGTTATAAAATGTGTTTTGTCTTCGTTTTCTTCTTCTTCAAGCTCGGCCAGTATTCGCACCGCCCAACTTTCGTCGGCGCTTTCGCGCCTGTGGTTTTTGACTTCATTTAGTTTGCGATCAGATAAGCTGGTCTTGCTATTGTTGTTTGCAAAATCGAGATCAAGTCGGTTTGGTTTGTTGTCATCGGTAATTAGTGGATCGTCGAGATCAGTCGCCGCAATGGCGTCTGCCTCATTCTGTTGCTTGTGACCAAGTTTTGTGGGGGTTGGTGCCGAGGCA
>JBLIME010000160.1:0-6307 GCA_047638515.1 Pseudohongiellaceae bacterium | reverse complement strand
TCACCACAACCTTGGCGTATAATTACTGGTGCGTCATCACTCAAATCTACAACCGTTGTAGGCTCCATTCCACAAAACCCGCCATCGATCACTAGCTCTAACTGATGCTCAAGGGTGAGCCGAATATCATAAGGGTCAGTAAGTGGTAATTCATCTCCGGGCATGATCAGCGTGCTCGTCATCATCGGCTCATTGAGTTCATCCAATAAGTGTCGCACGATTGGATTATTAGGAATGCGGATGCCAATAGTTTTTTTCTTGGGGTGCTTTAAGCGCTTTGGGGTTTCTGACGTTGCCGCTAAAATGAACGTAAAGGGACCAGGAGTGTGGGCTTTAATCAAACGGAACATTTGATTATTGACCTTGGCGTAGGTCGCAACCTCTGAGAGGTCGCGACAAACTAAGGTGAAATTATGATCTTTACTAATCTTTCTTATTCCACAAATTCGATCTAGTGCAAGCTTGTCACCGATATGGCAACCAAGGGCATAGGCGGAATCTGTTGGATAGGCAACAAGGCCGCCGTTGCGGATTATGTCTGCGGCTTGTTTAATCAACCGCGCCTGAGGATTTTCGGGATGAACTTGAAAAAATTGAGCCATAGTATCTAATTAGTTTTTATTGTTGAATAATTTTATGTCAACACTGCCTTCATGACCAGTGCCTTCGAGACGACCGCCTCACAGCTTACCAGAAATCCCAAATCGCTTGACAGTTTTTAGGCAGGGGCGACATGGCTCCTGGGGACTGCCATTTATTATCCGGCGAGTGAAAGTCACTGCCACAGGAAGCGAGGAACGAAAAGTCTGCGGCAGCTTTTTGCAGCTTTTTGGTCACATCTGCATTTTGATTACCACTAACAACTTCGATGCTCCTTCCACCTGCATCTGCAAAATCTTGCAGCAAGCTATAAAGTTTTGTGCGCGTTAACCCGTATTTATCGGGGTGAGCTAAAATTGCAATGCCACCAGCTGCATTAATCCAGGTAACGGCACTAGCGATAGATGGCCATTCACTCTTAACGTCACCGATTTTACCAGCACCTAAGTAACGCTTAAAAGCCTGAGCAAAATTAGCGGCGTAACCGACATCGATGATATGCTGCGCAAAGTGAGGTCGCCCGATAGCACCACCTTGAGCGTAGACCAGCGCTCCCTCCCAAGCCCCTTTAATACCTGCTTTTTCTAAGCGCGCGGCAATAGTTTTGGCTCTTTGCAGACGAAGTGCTGCTTGCTGACTGACCGCGTGCTGCAACTCGACGGAATCAATGTCGATTTGCAAGCCAACAATATGAATACCGCGCCCCTGCCAAAGTGTCGACACCTCGATGCCTGAGATAATAGTTATTGCGTCACCCGCGGCAGCAATAGCTGCAGGAATTCCGGCAATGGTGTCATGATCTGTCAAGGCCAGTACATCGACATTATTGAGCACCGCTAAGCTAACGAGGTCGGCGGGCGATAATTTTCCATCTGAACAATGGCTATGTGTATGTAAATCGTACGATAAATTCAAAAAATACTCGTTAAAGTTGTGTTATTTATGATTATAATCCGTAAAGTTGGAATGTCCTTTGCCTTTCGTGGCAAGTCTTGCGTAAACTCTATAAGCGACGTTAATTGTTTAGCTGCTGGCTATAAGGCTAGTGAAAAGTAGCGCTTAATTCAACCTGAGCGGCAGATTTATTAGCTGACCCGCGTCACTGTTGACATCACAGTGTTTATTGGCGCGACGTTGCGACACTTGAACGACATACAGCTAACTGCAAGGAGCTGCATTTGACAAGGATAAATGGTGACCGCGCTGCCTTTAAGTACCCACGAGCAGTCACTTAAAAGCTGTGCTCACGGATGTATTTACTCGACTGTTATGCTCAACAGACTCCAATTAACGCCTAAAATTATTTAACTTAACCATAAAAGAGTGCGATCGAAAACTTATGATTCAAGACAAGCCCGTCAAAAAAGAAAACTTCCTGATCAATATACTTTTTAATATTATTATCCCGACGCTAATATTGTCTAAGCTCAGTGGCGCCGACGAGTTAGGTGTCAAGTGGGGATTGATTGTCGCCCTATCTTTTCCTATCATTTACGGCCTGCGTGATTTAAAGCGCAGTGGTAAGTTCAATGTGTTTTCGGCGCTAGGTATTTTAAGTATTAGCCTCACCGGCGGTATGGCTCTATTAAAATTACCTCCTGAGTATATCATTATTAAAGAAGCTACCATTCCCGCTTTATTCGCTATTGCCACATTAATATCGCTAAAAACACCCTACCCTTTGGTAAAAACATTCATCTATAACGATAAAATTCTTCAGATTGACAAGGTCTCAGCGGCACTGCTCGATCGCGGTACCGAGCAAGAGTTTGATAAAGCGCTCGTCAATGCCACCTATTTGATGACACTTTCATTTATATTGTCGTCAATTTTGAATTATATACTGGCAAAGATACTCCTCGTTAGTGCCCCAGGTACAGAGGCATTTAATGCCGAGTTAGGCAAAATGAACGCACTTAGTTTTCCGGTGATTGCGCTACCGGCCACCATTATCATGATGCTGGCACTGTTTTATTTGTTTAAACGCATCAAAGCACTCACGCATCTCGAACTAGAAGAAATTTTAATCAATCACTAAGCTGCTCTGTTAGCCGTAAAGCTATCTACCCAACAACTTATAACGAGGAATTTTTATGTGGTACGTCATTATTTGTGAAGACAAACCCAATAGCCTAGCATTGCGAATGGAGACTCGCCTAGCTCACTTGGCAGCGCTTCAATTGTTAGAAAACGAAGGCCGAATTTTAACAGCGGGCCCACTGCCAGCTATCGACTCTGAGAACCCTGGCGATAACGGTTTCACCGGCTCCGTCATCATTGCTGAATTCGACTCGTTAACTGATGCGGAAACATGGGCGCAAAGTGACCCTTATGCAGTGGCAGGCGTGTTTGCAAACGTAGTAGTGAAACCTTATAAAAAAGTGTTTTAAGGTCGCCCTAGCGACAATAATTGCATTAAAATAACCCTATTTTTGCGACAAGCTGCACATTTCATAACATTATAGGGCCATTAAAAATATATGATGAACGATCGGAGGTTCGTTATCTTATATTTTATCATGCAGATAACGTCAATTAACCCGCACCCAACAAAAAACACAGGCATCGACAACAAATGAAACATAAATCATTGCAAAAAAAATTGAGCACTTGTTTTTTGCCGCTTTTTTCTTGCATCGCTATTTTGGTGGCAAGTAACCTTGCCACCGCAGCTAGCTTGTATATATCTGACCAGCTTTATGTACCTGTGCGTAAAGGACAAGGTAATGAATTCACCATTGTGCACAAGGGTTTGCCCTCAGGCACTAAAATCACTTTGGTCGAGCGCGACACTGATTGGACAAAAGTAACCACCGCAGAGGGCATAACCGGCTGGGTACGCAATCAATTTTTAGATGATAATCCGCCAGCCAAGGTATTGTTGGTAGCGGCTAATCGTAAAATTGAGCGTATCTCTAAGAATCTTGTCGAATTAAATGCAGAAAAACAATCTCTTCTCGAGAACTATACCCAGACTCAGGCGTCACTCAAAAAAGTTGACGAGCAGGCAACTAGCAGTGAGGCAGAGCTTAGCGCATTAAAATCTATATCTGCGTCGGCAATCGAGTCGCATCAGCGTCTACAATCCGTTGCTCAAAAAATGCAGCTACTGCAAACTGAAAACGATGTCTTAAAGTCTGAGAACGACAGCCTACGACGTAGCGAAAGCACCACGTTTTTTTTATATGGCGTTTTCACGGTTTTATTAGGCATGTTGATTGCAGTTATTCTGCCTAAATTACGTTCGAGTAAACGACAAAATGGATGGATAAACTAATGACAGCTTTAAGCATAAATCTGAACAAAATTGCGCTTTTGCGTAACTCTCGCGAAGGTAATAACCCATCAGTCGTAGCATTTGCAAACATGGCTGTTGACTCTGGAGCCGATGGCTTAACCGTTCATCCAAGACCTGATCAACGCCATATCCGTGTCAATGATGTCTACGAACTATCAAACTTTGTTAAGGCCGTTAAGGGCAAACAGCGTGACGGCAAAGCAGATATTGAATTTAACATCGAGGGCAATCCCTTTGCAGCGGCGGTAACTTCTGGCGGCAACCCCAACACATCAACCGATTATCCGGGCTTATTGGCTCTAATAGAGGCGACTCGCCCAGAGCAGGCAACACTCGTGCCCGACACCGACGAGCAGTTGACCTCTGATCACGGCTTTGATTTACTCAAAGATGGTGAACGCTTGGCACCTATTATCCAACAAATAAAGTCGTGGGGAGTGCGCTGCTGTCTATTTATGGATCCAGACCTTCAGCAAATAAAGCGCGCTCAAGAGCTTGGTGTCGATAGAATCGAGTTATACACAGGGCCGTATGCACAGAGTCATTTAGCTGCAGCTGAAAACCTCAGCAGTTGCATAGACCAGTATAAACAGGCCAGCGCATACGCGGTAGAACTCGGCCTTGGAGTGAATGCGGGACACGATCTAAATTTAGATAACCTAGCGCAATTTTTAGCGATTGGAAATATTGCCGAAGTTTCTATCGGACATGCGCTTACGATTGACGCGCTGTTGAAGGGTTACAAAAAGACAATTGTAGATTATAGTGAGTTGTGTCGTTAAAAAACTCGTTATTCAAATAATAAAAAAACATTAGGAGAAGATTATGCGTTCAATACTTGTATCGGACTATATGAACCACCAGCCGACGGTTATATTACATACAGCAAATATCCGCGACGCTGTTATGTTGATGCTAAGTAAAAAAATAATTGGTATCGCCGTAGTCGACGAAGACCGCAATCTAGTGGGCTATGTCTCCGAGCAAGACTGTATCTCGCAGATGTTGAACGTTGTGTTTCACTCTGAAGAACCCGGACCCGTTCATGAAGTCATGGCAAAAGAGGTCATGAGAGTGACACCTGAAACGACTGTAGTTGAACTTGCTGAAACTATTATAAAGAGCCGTCCTAAAAATTACCCTGTCATCGACGAGGACGGCAAGTTAGTTGGCTTGATTAGTCGCACCGAGGTACTTCATGCACTTATCGATAAAAGTATCGAGAGCTATCATAAATAATTTGGCGTACTAGTTATTAAAGCCAAATTAAAGTTGGCGTAGCCAGCAGTTTTATTAATTTTTTTACAAACCCATCAATTATATTAAAAGTGATTTTTTCTCAAAACATGAAAACACCCAAAGATTCTGCCGAACACATCGAGAAAAAATTATTTTTCAAGCAATTGCTAACGGTCTATGGCAGAAAGCCAGTCGTCGAGGCACTAGGTCAAACCGACCTATCTTGCTTTAGACTTCACCTAGCCGAGTCAAATAAGCCGTCAGCGATTATCGCCGAGATTGAGCAGCTTGCAAAAAAACGTGATATCGAAATTCATTATCACGATAGACTGGCTTTATCTCGAATTTCCAAAAATGGCAAACAAGACCAGGGAGTTTGTCTCGATATTTCTTGTCCCGACCATCAAGACTACACAAGCTTCCTAGACAAGCGGAAAAAAAATGGCGGCAACAAATCCATCAGACTGCTTGCGCTTGATCGCATAACCAACCCGCAAAATTTAGGCATGATCATTCGGTCGTGCTGTGCTGGTAACATTGATGGCTTACTACTGTCTGAGAAGGGTTGTGCGAAACTCGATGCGCTGGTTACTAAAGCAAGCACAGGCACCGTGTTTAGAGCGCCGATTCTTCACTGTGAGTCTTTATCAAAAGCACTCCATCAGTGCCGACAAGAGGGAGCCATTGTTGTGGGTTTATCGAGTCATGCCAAACAGACATTGCAGCAATTTGTTGAGGGCGACTTCGTTATCTATGTACTGGGTAACGAGTCGGCAGGCATGAGCACTGAGATAGAAAGCTTGTGTCAACAAAAGATAAAAATTCCCATGAATAACGCGGTTGAATCATTAAATGTCGCGGTTACTTCAAGCCTGCTTGCCTTTAGACACATGCTCTAAGCAGCTGCTGGTGATTGAGTAATTGTTGACACCTTAGCGAGTGATTATGCATCGGTCGCTTCCACATCCCACAGTGATCTAATGAAAAAAGTGCCTGCGAACGCAATGAAACTCATAATTGCACTTAATTTCAACACCATTAGGACCTCTAAACTACTAATCGCAATACCGGCACATAATGCGCCTAATGGTGCAAAACCAAACAGCGTTAATTGGTAAATTGAGATAACGCGACCCATGTATTCAGGATCGGTAGAGGACTGTAAAATAC
>JBLIME010000159.1:0-6354 GCA_047638515.1 Pseudohongiellaceae bacterium | reverse complement strand
GCAAAGTAGACACACTTTTTCTTTTGCCAACTACTACAACCCAGCTCGTATGGGGGTTTCTCACCTACGTGTAATCAATGACGATACGGTACAGGGCGGTCGCGGCTTTGATACTCACGGCCACCGAAATATGGAAATTATAAGCTATGTGCTCGAGGGTGAAATTGAACATCAAGATAATCAGGGTAATAGACGTAGACTACCTGCAGGCGAGTTTCAGCTGGTATCAGCTGGCAGTGGTATTAAACACAGTGAATACAATGCCAGTAATAGTGAGTCATTAAATTTTCTACAAATATGGATAGAGCCTGATGTACGCAATGGCAAACCCAGTTACCAACAAAAAAACTTTGGACAAAAATGGGGCCTGACTAAAGTAATTTCTAAAAATGGGGACGATGGCAGTTTATTGATTAAACAAGACGCAACCTTGTCTCAACTCTTTATGCGGCCAAATCAGCACGAGCTACTTACAATTAAACGAGGCCATTCGGTTTATGTGCATGTGATCAAGGGAGCCATTAAAGTTGATGGCCAATTGTGTCAACCTGGTGATGGTGCGGAAATCAACAACCAACTAGAAATAAATATGGCCTCAGCAGGCGAAAACACAGCGCAGGCTTTAATCTTTGACTTTGGTTAGCCTATCAGCGTACTTTTAAAAGTACTATAGCGACGCCTTTGTTCACAAACAAGAAGAGCACGCTATTGAGCCAACTCATAGGCCAAGTCTGGGCTAGCTGCAATCTGAAGTCTGCCATCAGCTGTCGGCTCTTCAACTAGATACCCATCTAGGAATATCAACAGCAGGCACAGGTCGAGCAATGTTATAACCTCGAGCTAACTCACAGCCTAACTTTAAGAGTGCTTGGTCGTGGGCAATAGTTTCTCCACCCTCGGTAATTACTTCGCACTAGAATGCTTCAGCTAAACCTACGATACCGTTGATAATTGTTAAACCATCCGCATCAGCCAGCATGTTTCGAACAAAAGTTTAATCAATTTTTGTTCAGTATATGAGTAGACGTTTTAAATAAGTTAATGACGAATAGCCTGTGCCAAAATCATCTAAAACGAAGCGTACCCCCAAGCTTGTAACATGTCGCCATCGTCGGAGACGCCTTACCTATATTTGCGAATCCACTAGTTTCGAGTATTTCTAATTCTAAACGACACAGATTCACTTCAGGATGAGCAGACAACAAATCAGTTAGATGAGCGGTGAAGTTGTCTTGCTGTAATTGATACAGCTCTAATATTAACGCTAATAGGTAAACCTAGATTCATGCGTTGCCAATGACTTATTTGGTTTAAAGCTCTGGCAATGACCGATTCTACTAGCGATAAACTAACAGACTGACTTTCTATTATTGGCGACAATTAACTCATCGGCTCGGTTTTCTTTCCACCTATTAGCAATGAACAATTCATCTGCACGCTTATTTTTAAGCATACTTTAAATGGCAAACTCCTTATTCATCACGATGAGTAAATCTACTTGATCAAAAACTTCCTCTATACCCAATAAAATGATTGATGACGGAGGATAGCTCCTTGCTAGTTTGATGCATGTTCATTTTAATCGCTTTGATTGATCTTAAATAAATGAATTAGCGTCAATGATAATAATCCGTTACAGCGGAGAGTCAGGCTCTTCTAGTTATATTCTATCAATATAAGAAATTACTTTTTTTCCTTTGGTAATTTCCAACAGCCCTTCTAATATCAGCTTGGCAGAGCTTGTTAGATTAAGTTTTTCTAGTTCTATAAAAACGGACAAGAGTACCGAATCGATTTTATTTTATTTTCGAATATCAAGAGTATCCAACCATCTCGATGACTTCCCTGTTATTACCTCGAGACTTCGAGCGCACTCTTCACTAGTACTATTCTTTACATGTAAAAGGTTTTCTATATAGCCAACGTCGTGTTTTTTGGCCCAAGCTAGGTTCTGTTGAGAACCGTACTCTTGGATGAGAATATTTAGGTTTAAACGTCTTGTCTTTAAAATACTCATTAAGCTTCTCCTTCATCTTTTTTTAGCATCTTCAAGTAATAAAATTAACAAAAGCTTGAAAAATATTATCTAGACCAACATTCGTAAGCTCTTGCAACACAATGAATGACGCTGAATCTCACCTATTATCTTCGTCTGCTTAGGGTGTATCGATTCCCTTCGTTATTACTGATGCCTTTATTGCTTGTTGGTAAATTTAGATCTTGAGGCGGCGCATAATTACAAGGGTTAAAACCTAACATTAACTAACAGTACCTAATAATAACGGCTATTTTGTGTCGACGCTTGTTTTGAATTATTAAAGTCCTGCAGCTTAACGTCTATTAATCACTTATATACATTTAACGCTGGTGATTATTGATAACGGGCTCCCAACAAAAAAACCTTTAAGCCTCTAGACCGATCGCTATATCAAAAGGCCAGCAATTCACCTGCTAACATCGATACACCAAAACACACTTAGGTCTAAAAACAGGGTTTTAGCAATGCGTACGATGATAAACGCAGCCTTAAGTAGGGAATGGGAGATTTTCAGGAGTTCTTAGTCAGCGGTGAAGACGAGGTAGTGATCAAGCGACTAGAACAACACTAAACGGTACCGACTGATGATTCCTCCCTGGAGAGGATTAGTGGACTTAGTAGAGGCTCAACTTTGTGACCTGAGTCGAGTTGCTAAAATCTCAGCTTACTCTGTAATTCAATAATGACTAGATTGAGCCCAGTGTCTTTGTCCGTGGGATCGACAGCATAAAATTCACGCCTTTGCCATGGAGCCCATCTAAAACTTTGACATCGCCACCGTGAGCCCGAGCAATTGCTTTAACAACCGATAAGCCAAGGCCTCTTCCCCCTAAAGCACGGGACCTAGATTTCTCAACGCGCCACCATCGATCAAATATTTTTTCACGATTTTCTTTACAGATTCCCGGACCTTTATCGACTACGCTTAGGTAGGCGATCTTATCTCTCACACCGGTCTCTATTCTGATGTATTTACCTATCGCCGCATACTGATAGGCGTTCGCAATAAGAGCGTTTAGCGCTTGGCGAACCCTTGCGCCATCACCTCTGACAAGCGCAGGCTGAAGACAATGCTCTAAAAAAATGCCCTTTATCTCTATGTCTGGCGCTGTACTGGTGACTACAGAGCGGGCGATATCTGCAAGGTCGACGACGTCATCATCAAATGTTAAACGACCAGAATCGAGATGCGAAATTGTCTCGAGGTCAGTGACAATATGCGACAGCGTGTCAATTTGACCCAACAACGCCACTAATAAAGTTGGCGATGCCTCAAAAATGCCGTCAGACATGCCTTGAAGGCGCCCTCTCAATACGGTCAAGGGTGTTCGTAACTCGTGAGCAATAGCTGCAGCTGATGCCGTTGACTCACGTTCTGCCGATGCTAGATAACGAGTCATTTTGTTAAACGAGGCCAGAAGATCATAAGCTTCAATAGACATCGCTTTTTCATGGTCTAAGCGATCGTTAAATGCACCATTTGCAACTTTTAGAGCTGCATCAGTGACCGATTCGATAGGTTGACTAAGACGTCGTGCCACAACGATGCCGATAAAAACCGAACCCACAATCGCAATCAAAACAAAAATTAATACTGCCGTTACTTCTTTAATGGCGTAACCGTCGGACCAAGATAATGAAAAAACATTGACTAGAGTAGTCAATGCTTGGGCATCTACACTCTCATTTTCAACAAGTGCTTTCAACGTCGTGCGATTAGCGATGCTCAAGCTTGCGATCCAGCGCGCTTCAACATAGATATAAAATCCCAGCATACCTATTATAAATATAACCAGAGCCATCACCGAGGTAAAGATCATTGCTATTGACAGTTGTGTGCGCAAATGGAGACGTTTATAGATCACAATAGCGGCTCCAGTCGGTAACCCACACCACGTACGTTCTGAAGAAATCCTTTAGCACCAACAAGCTCTAATTTTTTCCTAGCATTTGATACGTGACTGTCGATAGTTCGCTCTAGCGCTTCGCCCTCGGGGAGACAGGCATCGATCAGTTCAGAGCGACTGTAAGCACGTCGCGGGGCAACGGACATGTGTGCTATTAACGAAAATTCAGTATAGGTTAACGCAAGTAATTTTTTTTCATTGGCTCGACAGGCAAATACCGCATGAGCGCTTATATCTATATCGAGCATCCCCACTCTTATTAAAGCTTCGTCGTTATCTGAGCCTTTAGTGCGGCGTAACACCGCCTTAACTCGCTCTACCACCTCTAGGCTGTTGAATGGTTTTAGAATGTAGTCATCAGCACCAAGCCGTAACGCCGCGACCTTCTCGATATCATCAGCCATTGCGGTGAGCATAATGATTGGCGTAGTTGAGATTCTGCGAATATCGCGCAATAGATCGTTGCCATCGCGTTTTGGAATTTTGATATCAAGCAGAATGAGATCAGGATTCAACTCTTGGAACAGCTTGTAAGCCAAGTCACCATCACCTGCTTGAATGGTACGGAATCCAGCCGCTTCCAAATAAGAGGTAACGATTATTGTAATTTCCGGTTCATCCTCAACCACTAATATTAGCGAATTGTTCATAGATCTTTTATGTCCATTTATCTGTTGAGGGTTTGTTAAATTGACTATCAAAAAGTATAAAACGATTCATCACAGTAAATTTTTTCAGCTTTTATTGCCCGTGTATTTATCATTAACCAACAATCCATCTTGTGCGATTGATTTCTGTATTACAGCCGTGAGTGAACGAAATGAGTATTTTTTCAGTCTCCACCCGATCTCCACACCACCTCCATCAAAACTATATAAAGCGAGAGTAAGCTGTGTTTCTAACGATTGTGTGTGTCCGCCTAGCTGCGCTACTAAGAATTTCAATGAAATATAGCACGAGAACTTGTAATGACCGAATTTGATAGCCGCCTATTAGAATATAGTGATTTTTTCACCATCGTAGCCGTAATTGGGGTTATATTTTATGTGCTCACAATTATTGAAACAATCTTTGACTTATCAACGAAGCGACGCCTTGGATGGCGGCAAACAATCGCGAATATTAGCATCGAAATCGGTAATCGTTTGCTGGACAACACGGTTATCGGGGCTATCTTTATCATCGGATTTTTCACTGCTGAGGAGTTCGCTTTCGCGAAGATTCCTGTGACCTGGTGGAGTTGGGTAGTCGCGCTCACTTGCGTAGACTTCACCTATTATTGGATGCACAGAATTGAACATGAACGACGGATTCTTTGGGCGGTTCACAGCGTCCATCACTCCTCTCAAGAATACAACTTAACGACGGCACAACGTCTGTCTTGGTTAGAGAGTTTTTACGAATGGATATTTTTTATTCCCTTATTGCTAATTGGCTTTGATGCATTGCAAGTATTAGCGTCATTATTGACAGTAGTTATCTATCAAACCTGGATACACACAGAAAAAATTGGTCGGCTGGGATGGCTCGACGGAATTTTTAATACCCCATCAGTGCACCGAGTTCACCACGCCATTAACGCGATTTATCTGGATAAAAATTATGGCGGAATACTTATTATATGGGACAAAATTTTTGGAACCTATCAAACTGAAGTTGAACAGCCAGTTTATGGCATCACAAATCAGCTCAACTCATCAAATCCTTTGTCGATCAACTTTCATGAGTTTTCGTTGATATACAAGGACCTAGTCAAGTCGAGAAACACATTGCATAAAGCACGCTATATATTTGGAAGTCCAGGTTGGAAACCACCTATTAGCCCTTCAAAAATAAAAAATAAAAGTAAATAAGACGCTAAAAAAATTAATCATTACTTGCATTATAACTTTTAAATTAATGTTTGTTATCAGTTTAAAATAGCTAATGGCGGCTTTCACATGCAGCTCCAGATAAATAAGGGATGCGCAGTAGTTTTTTTAGCACTAGCGGAAAAAAATCCTCATACGCCGGTATATTGTTTCAACTCAATCAATGATAATCATCACCAAGGCAATCTTCATGTTCAAATATCTCTTGTTTATCCCTGCAATATTTATTACCGCCACCAGCACATCAGCCCAACCCTTGGAGACAATCAGTAAGCCCGAGGCGGTATTTAATTACAATATTATTGCACAAGACAATGTTGGTGATCTTACGGTAAAAATTCTAAGAACACCCCAGAGTGGCTATAGTATTTTAGAACACACATCAATTCATGCCGAAGGCGTATGGGGTGACAAAAGCTTACAATCGACAGCCCATGAACACTATTCTTTTGAGGGTGATCTTATTGAAGCTGATAAAAAAACCTTCCGTCAAAAAAAAGCCTACTGGACAAAAATAGATAGTGTTGGAACAGATTTA
>JBLIME010000158.1:0-6419 GCA_047638515.1 Pseudohongiellaceae bacterium | reverse complement strand
AAAAGCTAATTCTTTGAAGCCATCTTGTAGTGTAGCCCATAAATTCAAAAAAACCGTGACTATCAATGTCTTACCAAGTAAGTAAGATGCCTTGCTTGGTAGTAGCACTGTTATAATATCTCGACACGGCCAACAGACACAGCGAAGCCTTGAATGGTTCGGTTAGAACCATGATTCTTCACCTGTACACGCTCGCCTTTGCTAGCATTTTGGAGGGCAGTACCTTGGTGAATAACTGACAATGCGCCTCTGTTAGTCACAATAGTTACCTTGTCGCCTTTTTCTATAATGATAGGAAGCTGTAACTGATTTTGATAAATTACCGTTCCGGCTCGAATAGGGCGAACAAGCTGTTGCCCAATCAAGTCAACTTTTTGAGTAGTATAGCCGCCACGCAACCTATTAACGTCTTTTTTTAAGGTGACTAAATCGTTAGCCGTAATAATATGATGCCTAGGTAATTCGATGCCGGCAGTGATGACATGCATTTCCTCTGAGATGAAACTCATCGTGTAGATAGACCAAGGTGAAACAGGGGATGCACAGCTGACTTTGACCGAATTATTACGCTTAATTGATTGGCCTTTAAGTTCAAACGTCAACGGCACGTCACATTTTCTGAGTTTAAGGCGCGGATCTATCTTTCTGACGCTTACATTCACATCTACATTTTGGCCTTTGTGCACTTGAGCCATCACTTTTTTTAACACAAACTGCTCAACATTGGCTTGTATTGCGCGATGATCGATGGTTTCAGAGGCATATGCAGGGTTTATGGCTATAAAGTAAGAAAAAAGTAATAAAAAATTAATCGCATTCATCATTTTTGTCCTATGCTTTATAAAGTTATTGATAATGCTGGCAGAAAGTTGGCACTGCCTGTAGTTGTAACGAATGTTTGCAAGTCGCATGCCGCATGCACAGCAATCAAATTATTAGTTGGTTGCTGTGCTGCAGGGGGAATTGTTTGAAACGGATATGTAGATCCACAGAGGAATAATTATGGCCAGTGTCATGGACACGGTAAACCAGCGTACACAGTTGGTGGGAGAAAACCGTTTGGAGTTACTTTTGTTTCGTCTGAATGGAACTCAGGTGTATGGAATAAATGTATTTAAGGTAAAAGAAGTACTGCAATGTCCGCGATTAAATCAGTTGCCACGGCGCCATCGGGTTGTTCGTGGTGTTGCGACTATGCGAGGCAATACCATCTCAATTATGGATATGAATCTAGCGATTGGCAATGATGCCATCGAGAACATTGAAGATAGTTTTGTCATAATTACGGAATACTGTGGTTCTACACAGGGTTTTCTGGTTAAGGCGGTCGAGCGTATCATCAATAAAAACTGGGAGGACATTCATCCGCCACCCGGAGGCACGGGTAAAGATAACTACCTAACCGCAGTTACTGAGCACGATAAAATCTTAATCGAAATTATTGACGTCGAAAAAATCCTCGCCGAAGTATCGCCATTGCCTGCAGAAGTTAGCTCTGAACTATTGGAAGACGGTTTGTCTGAGCGTGTTATTCAAAAGCATATTTTAATAGTAGATGATTCAACGATTGCTCGAAAGCAAATACAGCGAGTCGTAGAACAACTGGGCATCCGTTGTACCTTGCGTAAAGATGGTCGTGCAGCGCTCACCTATTTAGAACAAATGGTAGCTGCGGGTAAAGACCCTTGTGATGAGCTGATACTGGTTATCTCCGATATAGAGATGCCAGAAATGGATGGGTACACTTTCACCTCGGCTGTACGCGCAAATGAAAACCTTAAAGATTTACATATTATTCTCCACACCTCACTCAGTGGTGTTTTTAATGAGGTCATGGTTAAAAAAGTGGGCGCTAATGACTTCTTATCCAAATTTAATCCCGATCTGCTCGCTTCTCGTTTGAACGAACGCATTCGTGCGATCACCGGTGAAAAAATTGTTGTGAAAACGGGTCTAAAGTAGATTGGTTGGTCGCCCACTTAAATATCTTGGTTAAACGACCTGCGGCTCTTCAGGCCAACTTAACGAACAAGTTCGTTCTGTTTTTTGGCTGCAGCTCGTCAAGACACCAAAAATTATTAGCACGACTGACCAGTAAAGTCTGTGGCAGACTTTACACTTGAGCCACCAGGTGTTTTCGGTGAAGTAATTAGGTTTTAAATCAAATTGCTCTTTTGTTTGAGTAAAGGTCGCGAGTCAATAAGCACTAGAAAAGTTCGAGCGCTGCGGGTGCCTTTCTTGTGAAAAATCTACTTTTCACGGCAGCCAGACCGTGAGCACAGTTTTCATAAAAGTAAAATTTCCATCGATGCAAAAAAATATTTTTGTGTCTAAGCCTTGTCAATTTAGCCTTTCATTTTTATCAATACTGAGCTTGAATAAAAGCATTTATAGTCTGGGGCCCAGTACGCTTCATCCGTGCCTTTTATTTCAACTCCGCAGACATTGCTTCTAAGTTATTAACAACAAAAGGGTAGCGAGTAGTGTCGGAAATCTTTTTTGTATCGCACAGCGGTCATTATTGTTTTTTCACTTCAGGTTTCAGCCGGCACGACTTGTCTGCGGCGCTATTCAAAAGTTATTAAAAGTATTGCTTGAAACCGAGCCGTGGGAGCAAATAAATCACTCTTGTTGAGGTCTGCCGTATCCAACTCCTACCCCCCCTCTGAGGTGTATTTATCTCTACTGCTTACCCGTTAGGCGACAATTTTTGCAGGTAGGGACAATAGTTGCCGCTTTTTAAGATGCCGACAATTATTAAATAAGTATATAAATCATAAGGTTGTAAATTTTTCTTTTTGGCACAAGCCTTGCTAATGTTTGTGTATATAGAATATTTACAAATAATTGGATAGCACTATGGCAATTAACTTTGAAAAAGCATTAGGTATTCACGAGCAGGCATTACGTGTTCGTGGACAGCGTGCACAAGTACTAGCTAACAATTTAGCCAATGCAGATACCCCCGGCTTTAAAGCGCGGGATATCGATTTTAAAGGTATCTTACAGGGTCAAAGCCAACTCTCTGTAGGTTCGACATCGATGAAAACTACCAGCAGCGGGCATATTGCGGGTCAAACCTTATCCTCCGATAACAATATGATGTATCGCACACCAACTCAGCCCTCTATCGATGGTAATACGGTCGAAGAGCAAGTGGAGCACGCGCAGTTCATGGAGAATGGTCTAGCATTTCAAGCGAGTTTTACATTTTTAAATAGCAAGTTTACCGGGCTGATGTCAGCCATTCGAGGCGAATAATTATGTCACTAACCAATATATTCGATATTGCAGGTTCAGCCATGAATGCACAGAGTATTCGCTTGAATACCACTGCGAGTAACTTAGCCAATGCCGATGCCGCAGCATCGAGTAGTGAAGCAACTTATCGTGGCAGACACCCAGTTTTCACCGCCCTCAACAACGATATTTTAGACCTTGATGCAAACAATAACGGCACCAATATTGGTGTAAAAGTACTGGGTATTGTTGAGAGCGATGCTCCTTTACAGCCTCGTTATGAGCCAGGACATCCTTTAGCAGACGAGGAGGGATATGTCTTTTATCCCAACGTCAATCCAGTAGAAGAGATGGCCAATATGATTTCTGCCTCGCGTTCATTTCAAATGAATGTTGAAGTAATGAATTCAGCAAAACAGATGATGCAACGTGTCTTAACGTTGGGTCAATAATTACGTAATAGCTAACAGACCTTAAAAAGTGATTCAAAATCACGTTATGAAAAAACAGAGTAGGTGAAGATAATGGACGGCATTACAGACAACACACTTTTAAATAGCTTATCGATGACCACTCGTCAACAAGAAAAAGCGGCAGCAGCAGGTTCTGAAAACGAGCTGGGCCAATCTGCTTTTTTAGAGCTAATGATCGCACAATTAGAAAACCAAGACCCGCTAGACCCCCAAGAAAATTCGGCATTTGTTGCGCAGTTGGCCCAATTTAGCTCGGTCGAAGGCATCGATAAGCTCAATAATAGCTTTGATAGCTTCGCAGCTAATGCAATTTCTAACCAAGCATTACAAGCATCCTCACTAGTCGGAAGTGCAGTGGCCGTCCCCGCCACAAGTGCAGACTTGGATCAAGGTAGCTTTGTTGGTGGAAGTTTCAACATTCCCTCTGCATCGAGTGATGTGTCGGTCAATATCTTTAGTGACAGTGGAGAGCTAGTCGAGAGTATTGCACTAGGTGCGCAGCCAGCTGGCGAGGTTTCTTTCCGTTGGGATGGCACACGCATTGAAGTCAACGGACAGTTGAACAACTTTCGTTCAACAGATCCCATTGAATCAGGTCGATTCAGATTTGACGTGTTAGCCTCACAAAACGGTGAAATTGAACAACTAGACACCGCGTTAACCGCTAATGTAAACAGCGTAACGGTTAATGCAAATAACCAATTAATGTTAAATTTGGCTGGCGTTGGCCAAGTCAATTTAAGTGAAGTAAAGCAGTTTAATTAATAATAATTAAGCGTTTTACTTAAGAATATTCCACAAAAATCGTGTTGAAGATTAGGAGAATAACATGTCATTTAATATCGCCCTCAGTGGTATTCGCGCAGCTAGCCAAGACTTAGAAGTGACTGGTAATAATATTGCTAACGCATCGACTAATGGCTTTAAAGGATCTCGGACTGAGTTTGGTGATGTTTATACCTCCTCAGTTGGTAGTTCAGGCACGCTGGCAGTGGGAAGCGGTGTGCGGGTACAAAATATCGCTCAGCAATTCGGTGAAGGTAACATTTCATTCACCGATAACTTATTAGACTTGGCGATCAGCGGCACGGGATTTTTTGTCACCAGTACCAATGGTGAGCAAGGTTTTACACGCTCGGGTACCTTTGGTGTTGACGAAGAAGGGTTTGTGGTTAACAACACTAATGGCCGTCTGCAGGGATTTGGCGTTGATGCAAACGGTACTCTGACGAACTTAATTAGTGATATAGAGGTATCTTCAGATAACCTACAGCCGCAGACCACGCAACAGGTACGCACAGAAGTTAATTTAGACTCAAGAGAAGCACCACCTCAAACAGCCTTTATCGTCCCCAGTGCACGCATAGCCGATTTAGATAATGATGGGGCAACAATAACAGTAACAAATCCACAAGGTGTGGAAGTGAGCTTAAATTTATCAACTGCGGGCGCGGGCGACGATAATGCGGCGTCAGTCAGTGCCATCTTAAATAATGCTCTCGGCGTAGATTCGCAAGTTAATGCCAATAACGACGTTGAAGTCATTTTAAATGAAGGCTACAAGCTTTCCGTTAACCCTGAGGTCGCCGGAGCCCCCGCTTTAGATGTATCGACTACAACGGCCTTGGGCATTGGTTTTAATCCGCTTGATTCGGCAACGTTTAACCATACAACTCCGACAATTATTTTTGATAGTCTCGGTAACTCCCACGTATTGCAACAATACTTTATCAAACAGCCCTACAACCCTGCTAACACCGCAGTGCAACCATCTAATGCTTGGCAAGTTGTCTCTTTAATTGATGGCCAAAATGTCGGTGCAGCCACGGTTCCTGCAGACCCAATTGGTACGGCAACGGCTCAAGTTCAAAATTTATATTTTAGTCCCAATGGTAGTTTTGACGATGTGGCCTCAGATGATATTAACATCGTTAATTGGACGCCTCTCGATGGTAGTGGTGGTGCAATAGGGGCTGTTGGACCCCTACCCGCGGGTGCGGCCATTGGTGCAGAAGGATCGAACTTCAATGTCTCACTAACCGGCTCTTCTCAAGTTTCTGGTGAATTTGAGGTGCGAGCGGGCTCGCAAGATGGCACCACAACCGGTCGTCTAGCCGGACTTAATATTAACGATGAAGGTGTACTAGTTGCACGTTACACCAATGGTCAAAACCGAGATTTGGCTCAAATTGCCTTAGCCGATTTTGCGAATGCACAAGGTTTGTCGCCCACGGGCAACACCAGTTGGAGCGAGACATCTGACTCGGGTGTGCCTTTGATTGGTCCACCGGGTACCGCCTCTTTAGGTTTTATTGAATCCGGTGCGCTAGAAGACTCAAACGTTGACTTGTCTGAGCAATTAGTTAATTTAATTATTGCACAACGAAATTTTCAGGCAAATTCAAAAACAATTGAAACCGCTGACTCAGTGACACAAACTATTCTTAACATTCGTTAACACCGTTTTGATCACTAGCTCGGTATTTATCGAGCGAGTGATGATATTTTTATACTTTCGCTTCGGAGTGATTCATCCCTGACTTATTTTTTCTTGTCTACTTTATTCTACTCGGCTTTCATTAAGGTGCTCAGGGTAATTGTTAAGGCATCAACCGTCGAAAACTGATGCGTGCGACACTCGTCACTTTGATTCCTATCTTTAAACGTGTCTGTTCATCCTATTTATTCGAGTCGTACTTAATGATG